>JALWHA010000141.1 GCA_027038695.1 Acidobacteriota bacterium | reverse complement strand
TTTTAACACTATCTTTAAGGTTTGAACAATAGCGTCTCCCTTAACCTTAAAAACAATTAAGCCGTCTGCATACTTTCCTTTGTATTCAAACTTTTCTGGCAGTTTTGATTTTTCATTGTCTAAATTTTCGGGAAAATGCACCTCTTCGCTTATTTTAATCAACTTTGTGCACCTGCTTTCTATTCCGTAATGCCTTTCCTTGGCAGAAACATTAAGGTGTGCCACAAAGTAATTTACAAAATCGTTTAAAAAGAATTTTAAAGCGGGGGATTTAAACCTGTATTCACCGTCTTTGACAAAAGCGTAATCACTCACTTCAAAAACAAGGCTTATTTTCATATTCTTTGAAATATCGTATGGGTCTTGATATTTAATTTTTTTGATTTTTGCCTGAGGAAATGCCTTGAAAATAACCTTTTTTAAATAAACATCTCCACTGTCTTCCCTTACACCCTGCATATACCTTCTATACCTTGCGTCTGTCTGCCCTTCAGCCTCAATATCAATTGATACAACGCAATTGCCTTTTTTATCAATCCTTGCCTTTGAATCAAGGCTTAAGTAATGCTTTTCAGGGGGTGAATAGGGGGTTGTCCTCAATGGCTGGCCTTTTTTATAGCCAATTAGGTACTGCTGCTCCTGTTCTGCTGAAGACCACTCTTCCCTTACCCAAGGAACCCATGTAGGGTCAAGCATTCTAAATTTGCCGTCCTTTTCCCTTAAAGCAACGACACAGTGGTTAAAAAAGTCTGCGGGAAAATCCTCAATCTGTGCACCTGCCATTGTCATAGCCGGGTATGCGTCAAAACCTGCAGCCCTTAAAAATGTTATAAGCATTCCAGCCTTATCCTTGCAAACTCCCTGCCTGTCCTTAAAAGTCATTTCTGCTGGATGAAGGGTAAAACCTTCTCCTTCCCCCATTGAAAGGCCTGAATACCTTATGTAGTGTGCAACCCAATGGTTAAGCCTGTCTATCTTTTCCTCGTCTGTTTTTGCGCCTTTAATAATCTCATTTACCTTCTCTTTAATTTCAGGGGTTACATGAAAAGCAAAGTTTTCGTTAATTTTATAAAACCACTCTGATTTGTCTTTCCATGAATGGGTGGTTGAAATAAGAAGTTTCTGGCAAACATCGTCAAGGGAAACCATGTATTGCTCTCTCTTAATAGGCTCAATGTCAGACTTTTTAAATGTGTACTTCATTCCGTAATCTGTAAATTCACAAAGAGGGGTTACCTCTCCGTTGAAATACTTAAATTGAATATTCTTCTTTTCAGGAAGTTCAACGGAATATTCTTTTTCCAAAATAGGGACATAGCCCTGAAAGTTGACTATATCGTAAAACTCGCCCTTCATAGGCGGCTCAAACCTTGAAGAATCACCTTTTACCTTTTTATCAAGCAATGCATAAGAAAAGCCCTGCCTTTTGATTTTATAAACAACCGTATCACCCGGATTCAACAAACCGAACGGAATTGAAACCCTTGTATTTGGCCAGTAAATCCACCTTGCAGGCTGGGGGTAAACTGCAACCTTTTTCAAGTCAATTTCTTCCTTTTTCCCGTCTTTTCTTAAAATGTATGCGTCAACAACCTTTATTTCAGATGTCAAAGGGTCAAAAAACCTTGAAACAGTGTAGAATTTTTTAGCCCCCTTTTCGCTTAAAACCTTTACGGCATTTTCCTCAATTACCGTGCTTGCACCTGACTCTTTTACCTTTACATATGTTTTCTGCAAGAGAAACACATAATCGTATTTACCCTTAAATTTGTCAGCCTTCTTTGAAAGCCCACCTATGTTGTTTGCCATTACAGGTAATACAAAGATAAGCAAAGCAAAAACCAAAAACTTCTTCATACAAATTCCCCCTTACTTTAATTCACAATCTATTTTTACTTTAAAATGAAACAATTGTTTCAAGACGCATAATAGGTCTGTCAATTAACCTAACTATCTCCTCCCCGCATTGCTCAGGGGTTTTTAGTCCGCCTGTTTTATGAAGATTAATAAAAGAATCAAGCAAAGGGAAGTCTTCTTTCGGTGTTGATCGGATATCTTTCTGCATATCTGTTTCAACAATACCGGGCGCAACCGAATAAACAAACACATTGGAATTTTCCGCACTTAAAGCCATTGAAAAGGCATCCATTCCCGCCTTTGAGGCACAATATGCGCTCCAGCTGGCTATCGGCATTCTTCCCGCACCTGAAGAAATATTTATAACAACCTTATCACAATTTGAGTTTTTTAACACCTTTAAAAATGAATTTGTTAATAAAAGGGGTGCAATAAGGTTTACCGTAATGTTTTCCGTCAACTTTTCATTATCAAGAGTGCCTAAAAAACCTATAGGCCTGATTATTCCTGCATTGTTTATTAAAACGCACCTGTCAAAATCTTCAGGTATTTTAGTCAACTCTCTCTCAAAAACCTCCGCTACATTTGTTGCATCAGATAAATCCGCCTGCAATGTTAGAACATTTCCTTTAATTTCATTTTTAATTTTCTTAAGTCTATCCCTGTTTCTTGCTATTAACAAAAAGGTATTATCATTATTTTCAAAGTGATTATTCAAAGAGTAAACAATAGCCTTACCAATACCCCTTGAAGCACCGGTTATAATAAAAAGGTTTTGCATTTCTCCCCCTTTAAATACAAAATTCACATACCATTAAAAACCTTGAAAAACGGATAGTAATTCCCCTCAGGATTATGACTTTTTCTTGAGTTATAATCATCAATTATCGCAAACACTATTAATTTGAAAACACCTTTAAATTCCTTTTCCTCAAAAACCTCTTTAAACAATTCAGCCATATGTTCGGGAGGGGTTTTAAATGCACCGCAACCGAAAGCACTTAAAACCAAAGAGTGGTGACCAAATCGGGATCCTATCCTTAAAATTAACCTTATCTTTTCTTTCTCAACAGGAATCTGATGCTCGGAGAGCCTTAACCCCACTCTTTTTTCTTCAAGCTTAGGCCTGTTTAAAGCTGCAACAGTGATAACTGAAATTTTAAAAGGGTTTTTCAAAAACTCATAGCCTGCAAACTCGGAAGACCTGAAAACAGTAATATTTTGTGAATAAATCCCCCCATATTGAGGGATAGGGTACTGTTTTTCATCCTTTTTAATTCCATATTGATTGGCATAAGGAGCAAATTGATACAATGAAAGAAAAAGGTTTGTCCTTCTAAAAAGGTTTTCTTCCTGTGCGCCTGACCCTCTCATTACACCTCCACCGGGATTTTTTGAACTTGCCATATTTAGAACTGCAGGGTTTAAACCTGATTTCACCAATAATTCAGTAACTTCAAGACAATCTCCATTGATCACTGCAAATTCTGTCCTCTCTTTTCCTTCTTTTTCATTTTCCGGAACTTTTTCAAAAAAAACCGTATTTTCAGTAAGGTTACTATTATCTATATGAACAACCTGTCCGTCTAAAAGGTACCCGCCATGTTTTACCGCCTCTATGGTCTCATTGAAAATTTCTATTCTTAATTCCCGCTTCTTATCCCGCCTTGCATTCCTCATTTTAAATGAAAGATTTTTATCGGGATTTAGACTCATAATACCTCCGAAAAAAAGATTGATCCTCTTATTTTAAATTAAAAACAAACTTTTTTCAAAAACTACCCCGCTTATATAATCAACCTCCCTTTATGTTATAATTTTCATAGAAAAACTATGTCTCAGGAGCAAATTCTATGAAAAAACTACCTATCGGGTTAAACAGTCTTGAAAAGATCATTAAAGGTAATCGCCTCTATGTGGATAAAACAAAAAACATACTGCAATTAATAGATTCAGGGGATTATTTCTTCCTCTCTCGTCCGAGAAGGTTCGGGAAGACTTTGACCGTTGACACACTGAAGCACATTTTTGAGGGAAATAAGGAATTATTTAAGGGCTTGTACATCTACGACAAATGGAATTGGAAAGAGAAATTCCCCGTTATCA
>JALWHA010000140.1 GCA_027038695.1 Acidobacteriota bacterium | reverse complement strand
CCATTATTCTAAAAAAATCAGATTCCTTAAAATAAAACCTTAAAACAAAGGCAAAAATTATACCGGCAACTATCCAAAGTATAAACCTATGAACATAGAATATGTTAGGAAGTTTATACAAAAACCTTATCTTGTAAACAACCTCTCTTGCACCTTTTTCTTCTATCTCACGGTTTAATAATCTATTACTGTAAACCTCTTTCAAAATCACAAAAGTTTGATAAAAATAAAGCAAAAAAACAAAAAACAACTCAATTAAAATTGATTTAATCACAAACAGGGGAGAGTAAAACTGCAACAGCAGGTACAGGAAAAAGAAACCTATAATGCCGCTAATCTGCACCAAAAAATCATGTAAAACCAACTTTCTTAAAAAAGAATTAAAATCTTTATTATTTATGCTTTTCATACCTTTTTATGTTATCAAAAAAAATCGTTCTTTGTAAACATTGAAACCCTTTTATTTCCATACTTTTTAACCTTCCATACCTGGCAATTTTCAAGAGAAACATCAATGTTTATCCTGTGCTCAATAATTATCAACAAGTTTTTTCCAGGAAGAAACTTATCTAAATACTTAACAACGGCAGCGTATAGTTTTTCATTTTTGTAAGGCGGGTCTATATAGATTATAGCCCTTTCAGTATTCTCAAGGTGTTTTTTTATGTTTTTCAAAAATATCAAAACATTTTCTTCAAAAACAATTGATTGAATATCAAACCCTGTTTTTTTTAGATTTTGTTTCACAATATCAATAGATTCCCTTGAATTATCAACAAAAAACGCCTTTTTTGCTCCCCTTGAAATAGCCTCTATTCCCATTATCCCGGTTCCGCAGCATAAATCGTAAAAATAAACCCCGTTTATATCACTGCCTATCATATTAAAAACCGCTTCCCTAATTAAACTTGAGGTAGGCCGAATATCCTTCCCCTTAGGCGTTTTAAGTTGCATACCCTTTTTGTTTCCTCCCGTTATCCTCATCAAACCTCCTTATTGAGACAGGCTACATCTTTGCTTCTTGACAAAAAACCCTTTTAAAATAATAATGGTTAAGTATGAAAGTTGCAATCTTTTCCGATACGCACGACAATTTAGACTTTTTCCAAAAAGGAATTGAATACTGCAAAAAAAACGACATTTACTCTGTCATTCATGCGGGAGACATAATCTCACCTTTTACAATCAGGGTATTCGGCAATTATGACAAATTTAAATTTATAGGGGTTTTCGGAAATAACGACGGTGAGAAAAGATACTTAAAACAACTTTATAAGACACTGTACTACCCTCCCCATTTCTTTGAATTAGACGGTAAAAAATTCGCACTGACCCATGACCCGGAGGACCTGAATTTTGAAAAAACAGAAGCGGATATAATAGTTTTCGGCCACACTCATGAATACGAAGTAATGAAAAAACACGGAAAACTCATTATCAATCCGGGAGAATGTTGCGGCTATTTAACAGGAAAACCTACTTTTGCAATTCTTGACACAGACAGCCTTGAAGTTAGAATAATAAATTTAATCGGAATTTAAAATAAAGGCAAAAGGAGTTTAACATGGAGAAAAATAAACAAGTCAGGGTAAGGTTTGCGCCTTCGCCTACCGGCTACCTCCATATAGGAGGAGCGAGAACCGCACTTTTCAATTACCTATTTGCAAGAAAAAACAAGGGAAAATTCCTTCTAAGGATTGAAGATACCGATACGGAAAGATCTAAAAAGGAATTTACCGAACAGATTATAAGAAGTATGGAATGGCTCGGTATAGCCCACGACGAAAAAATAGTTTACCAATCGGAGAAATTTGATATTTACAAAAAATACGCCGAAAAACTATTAAAAGAGGGAAAGGCATACAGGTGTTTTTGCACTAAAGAAGAATTGGAAGAGAGAAAAAAGAACAACCCTAAATGGAAATACGACAGAAAATGCCTTAACTTAAGCAAAGAAGAGATAGAAAAAAAATTAGAAGAAGGGAAACCATACACCATAAGGCTCAAACTTCCCGATACAGAGATAAAATTCTACGACCACGTAAAGGGGGATATGCGTTTTCATTCAAAAGACTTTGAAGACCTTATAATCGTACGCTCAAACGGAGTGCCGATCTATCAATTCACCGTGGTGGTAGATGACGCTGAAATGGGAATTACCCACGTAATAAGGGGAGACGACCATCTATCAAACACGCCGAAACAGATTTTGCTTTACAAAGCATTGGGGTTTGAAACACCTGAATTCGCTCACATACCGTTAATCTTAGGTCAGGACAAAAAAAGGCTAAGCAAAAGGCACGGAGCAACAAGCGTGGAAGAATACAGAGAAGCGGGGTTTTTACCTGAAGCACTGGTAAACTTTATAGCGCTTTTAGGATGGTCCCCCGGAGACGACCGAGAAATGCTTTCTTTGGAAGAGATCATTAATGAATTTTCCCTTGAAAGGATAAACAAAAGCCCTGCCGTTTTTGACTATAAAAAGGCATTATGGCTAAACGGCAAATACATTGTACAGAAAAACACAGAAGAATTGATACCTTTAATTGAAGAAGTTTACAAAAAACACGGGATTGATTTTACATTAAACCCTGAGCACAAAAAGATTGCCGAGGTTTTAAAAACAAGGGTAAAAACAATTAACGAATTTTACCATTTCGGTGCTTACTTTTTCAAAGCCCCGGAAAATTATGACGAAAAAGGAATTAAAAAGTACTTTAAAAAAGAAAATTCAAAAGAAATACTTGAAAAGTTAATAGAGATTTTAAATGCCACCGAACCTTTCACCGAGGAAAAATTAGAAGAAAATTTAAGAAAAAAAGCGGAAAAAATGAATTTATCCGCGGCAAAACTTATTCACCCGTTCAGGCTTGCAATTACGGGACACACGGTAAGTCCAGGCATATTTGAAACAGCGGTATTGATAGGCAAAAAAAATTGTTTGAATAGAGTAAAAAAAGCACTTGATTTTTTATCTCAAAATGAATAAAATAAACATCGCCTGCTGGGAGATCGTCTAATTGGCAGGACGCCAGACTCTGGCTCTGGTTGTCGGGGTTCGAGTCCCTGTCTCCCAGCCATTTCTTTTTTGTGGGGCATTGGTCTAGGGGTTAGGACGCCGGCCTCTCACGCCGGTAGCAGGGGTTCAATTCCCCTATGCCCTACCATTTTCATTATTTAAAATTTTTTGTAAGGTGTTTTAATCTTTTCGGTTTATTAGTTTTGTTCTCCAATTTAGAAGAAATACGTAGTTTGTATAAGTTTGCAAAGTTGAAGTTCTTCATATGACGGGATATAGACAGATTCGGGAAGTATGTCTTTCCTTAAAACCTATTGCGAGGCGTTTTGCGTCTTCCTTATCCGTCTTTTTCATTGACTTTGAGAGATATGCATTTTTCAAAGGGTTTACTACATAAACAAACATTTCTATGGTTTTTAACACATTACACAGTTTTGAAAGGTTAACGAACCCACTTCAATTGCCTGGTAAATTTCGTTGTTTTCAATAAAAGGCTCAAAAAAGGATAACCTTTTCTCCCTTCTGGTTTAACAGGTAGATAAAACTTTTTTTAGAGTGCAGATCAATTCCGCATTGTAGTTTTTTTGAATTTTTGCGGTAAAATGCTTCATGTCAATTCTACTTTATGGAAATGGCTCAATGCCTATTTTATCAAAATTGAGGCATAGACCCCAGAGATTTGGCCTCGGGGGCTTTATTTTGTTTATAGCAACAAAATTTAAATTTTTTTAACCTTCAACCCAAAACCTAAAACCCAGTACCTGTTTACCTAAAACCTGACACCTAATTTCGTTTTTCTTTGCTATAATCAAATCAAAAGGGTTAAGGCGGAAGATAAATGAAGGAATTGATTGTAAAAGACAAAAGGGCAAAGAGGAGAATTTCATACGGATACCTCTGGGTTTATTCTAATGAGGTAAAAAATTTAAAGGATTTTGAAGAGGGGGAAACAGGTGTTTTAAC
>JALWHA010000139.1 GCA_027038695.1 Acidobacteriota bacterium | reverse complement strand
GTTCTACAGACAAATGAAGAGGATTACGAGTTGGTGGTTAAAAGGGCTCAGGAAGCGTGGAAGAAGTGGAGAATGACCCCTGCTCCCGTTAGAGGGCTTGTAATCAGAGACCTTGCAGACGAATTGAGAAAGCACAAAGAGGCTCTGGGAAGGCTTGTTTCCCTTGAAATGGGCAAAATCCTTCAGGAAGGTTTAGGCGAAGTTCAGGAAATGATTGATATCTGCGACTTTGCAGTGGGGCTTTCAAGACAGTTATACGGTAAAACAATGCCATCCGAAAGGCCTGAACACAGGATTATGGAGCAGTGGCACCCACTTGGAATTATAGGCATTGTAACCGCATTTAACTTCCCTGTTGCGGTATGGTCATGGAATGCTGCCATTGCGGCTGTATGCGGCGATGTTATGATCTGGAAGCCTTCTTCAAAAACACCGCTCTGCGCGGTTGCCGTTCAGAACATTGTTAACAAGGTTGCAAAGAAACACAATTGCGAAGGGGTTTTCAACCTGATTATAGGCAAAGGCTCAACAGTAGGCGAAAGAATGCTTCAGGACAAAAGAGTTCCCCTTGTTTCTTTCACAGGCTCTGTTGCAATGGGTAAACATGTTGCAGAGGTTGTGGGAAGAAGGCTTGGCAGGACTATCCTTGAATTAGGCGGAAACAACGCTGTTGTGGTAATGGAAGACGCAGACATTGACATGGCCGTAAACTCAATCTTCTTCGGTGCAATAGGCACAAGCGGCCAGAGGTGCACCTCAACAAGAAGGGTTATTGTTCACGAAAGCGTAAAAGACAAGGTTGTTGAAAAACTTATCTCCAAATACGAAAAGGTTAAGATAGGCGACCCGCTTAACGAAAAAACCACAATGGGGCCATTGGTTGACGAGGCTGCAATTATTGCATATGAAAGGGCTATTGAAGAGGTTAAGAAGGAAGGCGGAAAAATCCTTTATGAAGGTGGAAGGCTTACCGATATGAAAGGCTTTTTTGTTAAGCCCACAATTGCAGAAGTTAAAAACGATTTCAAAATTGTTCAGGAAGAGACATTTGCACCTTTGCTTTATGTTATCACTTTTAAAGACTTTGACGAAGCAATTGAGATCCACAACAATGTTCCGCAAGGGCTTTCTTCTTCAATCTTTACACAGAACTTCCATTATGCTGAAAAATTTATGTCTCCGGCAGGCTCGGACTGCGGTATGGCAAACATCAACTTAGGCACAAGCGGTGCTGAAATCGGCGGTGCTTTCGGAGGTGAGAAGGAAACAGGCGGCGGAAGGGAATCCGGCTCTGACTCATGGAAACTTTACATGAGAAGGCTTACTTCCGCAATCAATTACGGTAAAGGCTTTGTCCTTGCGCAGGGCATTAAGTTCGGAGACGACGAATAATTAAAAAGATTTGGAGGCTAACATGGCTAACGGAATATTTCAGGTGCCGAAACCTGTAAACGAGCCTATTAAGGCATACAGAGAAGGCAGCGAAGAGAAAAAGAGTTTAAAGGCAAAACTGAAAGAGTTAAGAAGCGAACAGATTGAAATACCCCTGATAATCGGCGGGAAAGAGGTTAGAACTGGCAATTTAGGCAAATGCGTAATGCCTCACAAGCACCAGCATGTTCTCGCCACCTACCACAAGGCAGGGGAAAAAGAAGTCCAGATGGCAATTGAAGCCGCTCTTGAAGCGTGGAAAGAGTGGTCAACAACACCGTGGGAGCACAGGGTTGCCGTGTTTTTGAGAATGGCAGAACTTCTTGCAGGGCCATACAGAGATATCCTTAACGCCGCTACAATGCTCAACCAGTCTAAAAATGCTTTTCAGGCTGAAATTGACTCTGCTTGCGAATTAACCGATTTTTACAGGTTTAACGCATACTATGCATACAAGATGTACACAGACCAGCCTCTCTATTCCCCTCAGGGAACATGGAACAGGCTTGAGTACAGGCCTCTTGAAGGCTTTATCTTTGCAGTAACACCTTTTAACTTTACTTCAATCGCAGGAAACCTTCCGACAGCACCTGTTTTGATGGGCAATGTATCGCTCTGGAAACCTGCTTCAAGCGCAGTTTTTTCCGCTTACAAGTTGATGCAGTTATTCAAAGAAGCAGGCCTGCCTGACGGAGTGATAAACTTTATTCCCGGCTCGGGCGGACAGGTGGGCAACCCCGTCTTGAACAGCGAACACCTTGCGGGAATCCACTTTACAGGCTCAACCGCGACATTCCAGCACATGTGGAGGACAGTGGGTACAAATATTGACAAATACAGGTCATACCCGAGAATTGTAGGGGAAACAGGAGGAAAAGACTTTATCTTTGCACACGCTTCCGCGGATCTGGACGCACTTGTAACGGCAGCGGTTAGAGGGGCGTTTGAGTATCAGGGGCAGAAGTGCTCAGCAGCATCAAGAATGTATGTTCCCGAATCAATATGGCCGAAGTTCAAAGAACAGTTGATTGCGGAAATAAAAACAATCAAAATGGGAGATGTTGAAGACTTTACAAACTTTATGAACGCCGTAATTGACAGAGGAGCATTTGAAACAATTAAGGGATACATTGATTACGCAAAGAATGCAAGCGACTCTGAAATCTTAATCGGCGGCAAATGCGATGATTCAGCAGGATACTTTATTGAGCCTACAGTAATACTTACAGACAACCCGCACTTTAAGACAATGGAAGAAGAGATATTCGGCCCTGTTTTGACAATCTACGTGTACAAAGACAGCGAATACGAAAAAACACTTGAACTCTGCGATTCAACCTCGCCTTATGCTTTAACAGGAGCCGTTTTCGCAAATGACAAAAAGGCAGTTGAAATCGCGGAAGCAAAACTTACACATTCGGCAGGAAACTTCTACATCAATGATAAACCGACAGGCGCTGTTGTGGGCCAGCAGCCTTTCGGCGGCGGAAGGGCATCAGGCACAAACGATAAGGCAGGCTCATTGCTTAACCTGTTAAGGTGGGTATCCCAGAGAACAATTAAGGAAACATTCAATCCGCCTAAAAATTACAGATACCCGTTTATGGAAGCGGAATAATCTTTTAAAAACCGTAAAACATCAAGCCCCTCGTTTTGAGGGGTTTTTTATTTCCCATAGTTCCAATTCACAAAAAATCTGGATAAAATGTGAATAGAATCTAAAAATATCCGGATATTTCGTGAATTGGATAAATTTCCTATTAAACTCATAGACACTCCCCCCTAATTTTCAGTATAAAATAAGGAAAAAAGATTTTTGAAAATTAAAAAAACCTTTTGTGAAAACGGGAGGTTGAGATGAAAAAATTCTTCGGGATTTTGTCAGGGTTTTTGGTTGTTGTAAGCCTTGTCTTTGGGGGAAACAACTCTTTTGAGATTGAGAAGAGACTCTATGAACTGCAAAACTCAATTGTTAAAAACAGTTTTATAAACCTTCAAAAAGGTGCATGGGCTAAGTATAACGACGGCACAAAAGCAATTTACGCGGGAGAAGATGTAATTGACGGAATGAAATTAAAGGGGATTGAAATACACTTTCCAAAGGGAGTTATTCAAATATGGTATAAAGTGGTTGAAAAAAAATTTAATTACAACGGAAAGAATTACACGCTTTTAACATTAGACCCGAGAACTGTTTTTATAAACACAGGCGGTATGGCGTTTAAAATAAACTATGCTCAATTGCAACTTGCAGAACAATTTATGGGAGCAGAGAATTTAAGCACAATTTTAACCCCTGCAAAGATTTACATAGGAAGGGAAAGCGGGCACAAAGTCTCTATTCAAGACACAACAATGCCTGTGGGAGGCAGAAGCGTTAAGGCAACAATTATTACAAGCCTTGACAACGGCGGGAAGGTTATTGTAAGCACTGAAGTTCCCTTCGGGCTTGTAAATTCGCAAGGCGACACCCCTCACCTTGTCAACTTCGGCAAAACAGGCGGCAGAATCAGAATGGGAGCAGGGTTAAGGAAGAGTGCACAAAAATTCTCTTTCCCTGTAGGGT
>JALWHA010000138.1 GCA_027038695.1 Acidobacteriota bacterium | reverse complement strand
GGATGAGGAATTGAAAATGCTTGATTGAGGAAGGAAGACTTCTTTTAAATTAAAAAGATTGTCCCGTCCTGTTCACTTTTCACTATTCACTTATTTTTCCTGGGATAAAAAAATGGCGGGAGCGACGAGACTCGAACTCGCGACCTCCGGCGTGACAGGCCGGCGTTCTAACCAAACTGAACTACGCCCCCGCAGTGCGGACTTATGAGATTAAAATGGTGGGCGATGACGGGCTCGAACCGCCGACCCCCTGCTTGTAAGGCAGGTGCTCTCCCAACTGAGCTAATCGCCCATGCCGTTTATCTCACAGGGATAAAGTATAAAAAAAAATGAGAAATTAGTCAACAATTTTTTTCACATTATTAACATCTTTTTTTATGGCTTTAATTAATAATTTTTTTTATAATATATATAAAATGAAGGGAGTTATTGAAAGTTGGAAAAACTTCAGTGTTTATTGTTTAACATTTCCCTAACTGTAACAATATTAACAATTTCAATTTCAATTTCCAAAATCTTTCCCACAAAAAAGAAAAACAAAAAACTGTTTGAAAGCATATACCTCGGCATTATTTTCGGAATAGGAGTTTTAATCTCAATGGCAAACCCGTTTTCTTTTGCAAAAGGGATATTTATCGACTCAAGAACGATCTTTATTAACCTTGCCACTCTGCTATTCGGAGGCATATCGGGAATTTTCCCCACCATAGCGTCAATTCTATACAGGATTTATAAAGGCGGCACGGGAATGACCGGGGGAGTACTTTTGTCCCTCAGCACGTATATTATAAGTCTGTTTTTTTTAACTTATTCAAAAGAAAAAAAAGGCATCACACTGCCTCTTATCTTTTTTTCGTCCCTTTCAATACATCTCGTAATGGTGTTGCTTATGTTAGGTTTTATCAACCGATATCTTAGCGTTTCCCTTGAGGCGGACCTTTTTCCTTTAATCTTGTTAGTATATCCCTTAATTACCGCTGCTTTAGGGCTTTTGTTTTTGGAATACAAAAAATGGGACTCAGCCCAAAAAGAATCGGAGATTTTCAAGGCATATATGCACGCACTATTAAATAATGTCAATGAGATTGTAATAAGCGTCAACTCAGAAAACAAGATTATATTTGCCAATGAAAAAGCAAAACAACTCTTAAAAAGAAAAAACCCGTCAGGCTTAAATATTCAAGGTATAATTTCAATTTTAAACAACAATAAACAGGATGTTTTAACGGATCTTCTAAAAAAAACGGAAACTGAAAAAAGGATCTATATTACCGAACACTTCCTTAAAATCGGAGAGGAAACAATCCCCATAGAAGGCAACATATCAACATTTTCAAGTGACAGCTATGACAGAGGCATTCTCTTTTCCTTCGTTAATATAACCCGAAAAATTGAAAACGAAAAAATGTTAAATGAAGTTTTGGAAAGAATTACCGACGGCATTGAATCATACGATAATAAATGGGATTTTACCTTTGCAAATAAACAGGCGGGGGAAATTTTACAGAGAAAAATACCGCCTGAAAAACTGATCGGCAAAAACAAATGGAAAATTGAACCTGAAGCGGTAGGCACAAAATTTTACAATGCCTGCAAAGAGGCACAGCAAACACAAAAACCGATTTTCATGGAACATTACTTTAAACCCTGGGACAAATGGTTTGAAAACAGGATTTATCCCTCGGAAAAAGGCATTACCGTTTTTTTTACGGATATTACCGAGAAAAAGAAATTAGAAGAAAAGATAAATAAAATAAACCAAAACTTTCAAACAATTTTTAACCTTACCCCCGCAATAATGTTTGCATGGGACACGGATAGCAGAAAAACTACTTTTGTAAGCGAGAATATAGCAACTATACTCGGATATACTAAAGAAGAGGCTATGGCTGACAATTGGTGGCGAGGTGTCACTCACAAAGAGGATTACGACAAAGCGTTTGTAAAGTCCAATAAGGTTCTTGTTGACGGGAAATCAGAACAACAGTTCAGGGTGTTTAAACAAGACGGTTCTATAGCGTGGATACTTGAAAAACAGATTTTAGCAGAGGATAAAGAACAGGGTAAAAAAACAGTATACGGGATCTGGGTTGACATAACTGAATCAAAGAAAGTTGAAGAGGAATTAAAAGAACAAAAAGAAACCTTTAAACATTTGTTTGAAAATGAATTCGTACCTATGCTTTTGATAGACCCCGTTTCCCTGAATATTGTTGAAGCAAACAAAGCGGCAAGCAGGCTTTACGGGTACTCTCAAGAAATATTCAGAAATGGATTCAGCGTAAATAACTTACATATGGAACCTTTTGACAAAAATCTATTAAAACAAAACGGCAAGCCGATAATAAACATTGAAGCAGTCCATAAAAAATCAAGCGGAGAGAAGGTTTTTGTGGAAATATACGGCATTCCCTTTCGCCAAAAAGAAAAAGAGTACGTCTTCGTTATAATTCATGACATTACCGAAAAGAAACAAACGGAAAAAGAATTAATTGAAGCCGAATCCAAATTCTTTTTAGCCTTTCAATCGTCACCTATAGGCACCGCTATTTCAAAATTATCAAACGGAAAATTTATAGACGTTAACCCCGCTTTTGAAAAAATTTCAGGCTACTCAAAACAGGAGATTTTAGGCAAGACCTCAGTTGAGTTAAATTTATGGATAAATCCTGAAGATAGAGAGGATTTTATTGAAGAATTAAAAAAAGAAAAAATGGTATTAAACAAAAGAATAGCGTTTAGAAATAAAAAAGGAGAAAGGATTCATACCCTTACAACATCTTTCATCTTCAAAGAAAAATTCATGTTTTCATACATAGTAAACATTACCGATCTTGTTAACCTTCAGAACGAACTTGAGATAAAAGTAAGGGAAAGAACAACAAAACTTGAAGAATTAAATGAAGAATTAAAAGAGTTTACCCAGTCTTTAGTGCACGATTTAAAAGAGCCTCTAAGAACAATAAAGAATTTCTCGGAAATGATTTTGCAGGAAGAAAAGTCAACCCCGGCATCTCTAAAGAAAAACCTTTCATTTATATATTCAGCCTCACAACACCTTGAAAAAATGGTAAATGAATTGTACGAGTATTCAAAACTTGGAAAAGAAACATTTACCCTTTCCATGGTATCTCTGGACAGGGCAATGGATAATGTATTCAAAATGCTTCAAACTTTGATAAAAGAAACATGTACTGAGATAACAATCCCCGAAGAATTGGGAATGGTTTACGGCAACAATGCACTTATTACAAGAATTCTGCAAAACCTTATAGATAATGCCATAAAATTCCGTAGAGAGGGTGTTAAGCCTAAAATCACTATCACTTCAACAAAAACACGCTCAACCCTTACATTAACCATATCAGACAATGGCAAGGGGATAAAAAAAGATTATTTGAATAAAGTGTTTTACCCATTTGCAAAGGCAGGCAATGAAGACTACGAGGGGTTAGGGATGGGGCTTGCTATTGTAAAAAAATCAATGGAAATTATGGGCGGAGAGGTTAAAATAAAATCAGATTTAAATCAGGGCACTCAAGTTTCTTTAATATTCCGTATATAAAATTTCAAATAAATTGTATAATACATTCAGAGGTAAAATATGAAAAACACTATCACCCTCGTCCACATTGACAATAATCAGGCAGATATAGAGTATGTTAAGCAGTTGTTGAGAAAACAAAACCTTTTTCAGGTAAAAAAGTTTCTATCAACAGGCAACTTAAATAAGTTAAAAGAAATTTTACTAAAAGAAAATGTTGACATTGTGTTAACAGACCTGAGCCTTAAAGGGTTCACGGGATTAGAAGTTATTGACTTTATAAAAAACAAATACCCGGAAATCCCTGTAATTGTTTTAACAGGTACAGGAACAGAAGAATTGGCGGTAAAAGCAATTAAAAAAGGGGCAGACGATTACATCACCAAAAAAAAGGCAAGCTTTGAAACGCTATCGGAAAAGATACACTCAATCCTCTACCAGAAACGCCTTGAAAAAGACCTTGAAGAAAGGGAAAGGTACTTAAC
>JALWHA010000137.1 GCA_027038695.1 Acidobacteriota bacterium | reverse complement strand
AATTCGGGATAAAAAGGCCCTACAGGCTTTGTAGGGTTTTTAAAGGCGGGATCTTTATGGTCAACGACAACTTCGGTAATAATTGTTGCAACTTTCGGTTCTTCCTTGGCGGCAATAAGCCTGTTTATTAAAGTTCTTTCAATCATATACCCCATGCTTCCTTCGGTCATTGCACCGCAGATGTCCAGTGTATAAGGGGGAATCTCGCTTATCGCCCTCTCCTGTTGAATAAGGATATTTCCTACTTGAGGCCCGTTGCCGTGCACTACAAGCAGTTTATATCCGCTTTTTATTACATGAAACATCATTTCCGCCGCTTTTTTGGCATTTTCAAGTTGCTCGGCCTGCGTTCCTTTTTGCCCCGCCTGAATTAAAGCATTACCTCCGAAAGCAATTACCGCTGTTTTTTTCATATTTATTCCCTTATTTTACCCTGTAACCGGGTTTTGCACCTTCTTCAGGGGTTAACAGAAAAGGCTCTCCGTCATCTCCCGATGCCGCTAGAAGCATACCGTTTGACTCAACCCCCATCAATTTGGCAGGTTTCAAATTTGCAACAACTACAATCTGCCTGCCTATCAGGTCTTCAGGTTTGTATTTTTTACCTATCCCAGCTACAATTTGCCTTTTTTCGTCTCCCAAATCTATCTGTAGTTTAACAAGTTTATTTGATTTTTCTATTTTTTCCGCTTCAACAATTTTTGCTACCTTCAACTGAACCTTTGCAAAATCCTCTATTGAAATTCTGTTATCGTTTTCCACTTTTTTCTCCTCCTTTTGCTCATTTTGACCGAAATCTTTAAAATATTCCTTGATATCAATCCTCGGAAACAAGTGTTCTTTAATTGCTTTTACATTTGTTCCGCCTTCAAGTACTCCAAATTTCAAAAACGAAAGCGGGCTTTCTTCAATATTTTTGTCAAACCCTATCCTCTTCCAGATCTCCTGGGATTTGACAGGCATAACCGGAGAAAGGTACAAAGCCACCAACCTTAAAGACTCGGCAAGCACGTATAACACGGTATCCAACCTAATTTTTGAATTTTCATCTTTAATAAGTTTCCACGGCTCAACAGTAACTATAAATTTATTTAAATGATTCAGAAATACCCAGATTTCCGCAAGAGCCTTATTAAATTGATAGGTATCAAAATAACTTTCCCAATTTACCCCGCAGGTTTTAGCGAGAGATTCAATCTCCTTAAATTCTTCTAAATCTCTATCCGGTTCCGGGATTACTCCTTCCCTATACTTTGAAATCATAGATAGAACCCTTGAAACAAGGTTGCCTAAATCGTTAGCAAGGTCGGAATTCAACCTTCCCAAAAAAGCCTCATCGGAAAAATTGCAATCGTTGCCAAACACCATTTCTCTCATTAAAAAATACCTTAAAGCGTCGGCTCCGAATCTGTCAACAAGGTATTGAGGCCTAACAATGTTGCCTACAGATTTTGACATTTTGCCGGCATCCTTAAGCCACCAACCGTGAGCATAAACTGTCTTCGGCAAAGGCAATCCGGCAGACATTAAAAAAGCAGGCCAATATACCGCATGAAACCTTAATATGTCTTTCCCTACAAGGTGCAAATCCGCAGGCCAAAAATTTTTATAAAGTTCGGTTTCTTCAGGGAAACCTAAAGCGGTAACATAGTTTGAAAGCGCGTCAAGCCACACATACATAACGTGTTTTTCATCTCCGGGGATAGGGATTCCCCATTTAAAACTCGTTCTTGAAATTGACAGATCCTTTAACCCGCCTTTTACAAATGAGATAACTTCATTCCTTCTGTTTTCCGGATGAATAAAATCAGGGTTCTGTTCGTAAAAATCAAGAAGTTTCTTCTGATACTTTGAGAGTTTAAAAAAGTAAGATTCTTCTTCAACATCTTCCACAGTCTTTCCGCAATCAGGACATTTATTATTCTGCGCTTGAAACTCGGTTAAAACCGCCTCACAGGAAACACAGTATTTTCCTTTGTATTTCCCAAGGTAGATATCTCCGTTTTCTTTCATTTTTTCAAAAAGGGCAATAGCTCCCTTTATGTGCCTTTCCTGAGTAGTTCTAATAAAATCATTGTTTTTTATATACAATTTAGGCCAGAGTTGTTTGTAATTTTCCACAACGGAATCCGCTAACTCAATCGGGGTAACTCCTTTCTCTTTTGCAGCCTTTTCAACCTTTAATCCGTGTTCGTCAGTCCCCGTTAAAAAATACACTTCATACCCCATAAGCCTCTTGTATCTTGCCACGGTATCAGCAACCACGGTTGTGTAAACATGACCGATGTGAGGGAGGTCGTTTACATAATAAATGGGGGTTGTCACATAAAACTTTTTATTTTCCATATCCTCTCCCATATTTTTCTATCATATGAATTCTAATTTATAAAAACTTTAGTTTCAACAAATTTTAGTACATATATCACAAAGTTTAAATTTAATTTGTCTTTATAGGCAATGACAAGTACAATATATAGTATGAAGTTCAGGAAAATAAACAAATATGAAATTGTAGACGTATTAGGTCAGGGCTCTATGGGGGTTGTTTACAAGTGTATTGACACTATCTTAAACAGATATGTAGCCCTTAAAACATTAAATTTGCAATTAGCCGGTAACGCAGATATCAGGGAAAGGTTCTACCGGGAAGCAAAAATTTTAGCCAATTTAACCCACACAAATATAGTACAGGTTTATGAGTTAAAAGAGTATGAAAACTTCTGCTATATAGTTATGGAATACCTTGAAGGGGAAAGTTTAAAAAGCATAATTACCGGAAGAAAAGCCCTCTCCCATCTTTCAAAATTAGAAATTGCAAGGCAAATAGCAAGCGGCATAGCATATGCCCATTCAAAGGGCGTAATTCACAGGGATTTAAAACCGGCCAATATCTTTATAAGGGAGGACGGAGTAGCAAAGATATTGGATTTCGGGGTTGCAAAATTAGCAACTTCAGAGATGACTCAAAAGGGAACAATTCTGGGAACAATATCCTATATGGCGCCTGAACAATTAAGGGGAATTGAAATTGATGAAAGATCAGATATCTTTTCTATAGGTGCAATTATGTATGAGATGTTTTCTTACCAGAAACCCTTCCATGCAACTTCAGTAACCCAGGTTATGAACAAAATAGTAAATGCCACTCCCGATTATATTCCGAGAGCACCTAAAGATATCAACGAAATTATTTTTAAATGCCTTGCAAAGAATCCAAAAGAAAGGTTTCAGACTGCTGAAGAATTAAGAGAAAGTATTGAAGAGTTAATAGAAAAACAGAAAAAGAAAAAACAAAAATCAAAAAGTTTTATAGACCATACAATTACATCACAAATTATGAATGTAAAAGAACAGATAAAAAAACTCAAAAAATTAAAAAAGAAAATAGATTCTCATATTGAAAAAGCAAAACATTGCTTGAAAGACGGAAAACTTGAGGAAGCAATAAAAGAGGCAAAGTCTGTGTTAGAACTTGATAACGCAAATCAGGAAGCGGAAAAGATCATAGAAAAAGCGAAAAAGTTCTTACAATTAAAAAAAGAACAGGAAAAATTAAAATCAAAGTGGATAAAAGAAAAACTTGTAGAGGCAAACGAATTATATGATAAAGGAAATTTAATAAAAGCGTGTGAAATTTGCGAAGGTATTCTGAAAGTTGAACCTTACAATCATGACGCAAAAGTGATAAAATCCATTTGCATAAAAAAGATAAAGGAATTTCTTGAGAGAGTTGAATAAATTAGCAATATTTGATTTAGACGGCACATTGGTAGATTCATTAGACGATCTTGTTTTATCCGCAAACGAAACAAGAAAATTATATAATCTCCAACCACTTTCTAAAAAAATGATCTCCTCTTTTATTGGTGACGGGCTTGTATTATTTGTAAAAAGGCTTTTTCAAGATGAAAACGTAAAATTAGATGAGGCTATTTCAAGATTTAAAGAACAATACCATTTGCACCTTACGGATAACACGGTATTTTATGACGGTATTGTAGACTGCAGTAATAAATTGAAAAATCAAGGG
>JALWHA010000136.1 GCA_027038695.1 Acidobacteriota bacterium | reverse complement strand
GGGGAATTTTTCCTGAAACCATTATTAAAAATCAAAAGATAACCGTCGTCAGCAACTTTATTCCAATTTGAATCTTTCAGAATTTCTATAATCTTGTCCCTTCTCTTTGTGCAAAGAAAAACCTCTTCGTTGTCCTCACTGTGAACATTGACCATTTCAATCAAATCAACAAAATTCAAAAAAACCTCCAAAATACTTTAACCAATAAAAAACTCAACCAGGGATTCGGGAATGCAGTTTTATGCCAGTAGAAAAGCAAATGCCAACATACAAATTAATTAAATCAAAACATCTAAAACATTAAAAGGCTATTACACAACAGCAAACTGTTACCATTATATAAAGAAATAAAATCCAAATTCGCACCTTCATTATAGAACTCTCCTCATTACAAATGTGGTTTTATTTCCATCAAACGATACACATTACCCTCTTTTCTCATAAAGATTCTTAGCGCTTCTCCATAACTTGTGGCGTAAATCTCATAATCAAACCCAATATCACCTTGAACAGGCCTTAATCTGCTTCTTCTCAAAGGAATGTTAGTTTTTAAATACCTGATAAAATCATCAATTGTCTCGTTCACTTTGGCTTTTTTATCATTTTCAAGTTTTTCAAAATCCTTTTTGAAACCATCTGAATACACTATCCTGTCAATTAAAGGACTAATAAGTTTTTCAGAATACTTTTCTTTTTTCACCTTTTCAAACAATGCCTTGCCCCATGTTGAAAGGTATTCAAATTCAGCACTTACAAAGGAGTTTAATTTATTTTTAACTATATCCTTTTCTTCTCCAGACAACCTCAATCCAATATCAATCTTCCTTAAAATATCAAAATGCTTTTCAATCTTCTCTAAATTAATACCGACAGGGAGTTTAGGTATAAACAAAACCTCATTGCTTGTTTCAAATATGTAGATAATCCTGTCTGCCCAAATCATGCCTATTGCTGTTAAAATCCCCTGAACAACCTTAAAGCCTCCCACAAGGTTAAAAATCACTTCTCCTTCATTACCCTCAACATAAAAACTCATCTTTTCAATTAATTCCAATGTCCCTAATTCAAAACCTTCATTGCTCCCTGTTGTTAATGAGGGGACAACAATAATCTCCGTGCTAAATCCTCTTCTATTTAAAAAATCACTCAACACTTCTGCCACCTTTTTAGATTGATAGGTATCAGTGCAAATTAGCAAATGCAAATCATTTTGAGGCTTATCTTCTTTAATGCTTCTATAAAAGCCTAAAATCCCGTTAAGTTCCGCGCTTTTTTTCCTCAATTCCCTTTCGTCTGTTATTTTGCTTAAATCTTCCTTTAACTCCTCAATCAAAGAATCAATGGTATTCTTCACACCAATATTTGAATCGTCAAAATCATCTTCCTTGAAATTTGAATATTTGTACAGATTAATTTCTAAACCTTTCTCTCTTACAGCATTTGTCAGCAAACTTGTTCCGACTGTTGAAAAAACATACCTCATATAACCTCCCAAAACTATAAAATTAAAAAATTATTAAAACCAGAATTTAAAATACAAATAAAAAGTATGGAAATAAAAAATCGTAAAAAAAGCAGAACTCACCGCTAAAACCGCAAACTTTAAAATTGAAGAATACACATAACTTAAAGAAAACTCATAAAAAAGCGATCTCCGAATCTCCTGTTTGATAAATTCTTCTTTTTCAGAATCATCGTATGAATCATCAAAATTAATCTCAATTATATCTGCCCCGTTTATCACGATAGAAACCATAAGCAAACGTTTAACAGATTTTGAAACATTGTCAAAGTTTGATGCCACCGCCTTTATTTCATCCAGAAAAGACGTAAAAACAAGGTCTGCATCATCCTTTTTTTCTATATTTTTTAAATTTTCACAAAAAGATAAAAACTTTAACTTAATATTTTCAAAGACTTCTAAATTTCTCCTCTTAAAAACAAAAAGACGGCTACAATACCTTGCAAGCATAATCACGGAATACAAAAACGTTAACGTCATAAAAAAATATGAGCTGAAAAACAAATAGATCCTCATGAAACAACCTCGCTAACCTCAGATATTAATCAAAAAAATCAACAAGCAACCTGTATTTGATTAAACATCTTTTCCACTCTATTTATCCCGTAAATCTTTTCAAGCCTTCTGATAATAAAATGCCCCTCAGCCTTTTGTTGAAAATGGTCCATAAAGGCATAGTTGATTGTTCCCCCCGTTGCCGCACCGAGAACAGGGATTGCTTTTGCCGCAAATTCCTCGCTAACCTGCACACCAAACTTTTGACTGATATTTGCAATAAACTTAGCAACCTGCGGCGCTGCTTTATCCTCAACAGCCTCTGATAACCCTTTAGTGGAAATATACTCAAGTGCTTTTTCAAACTCCTTTGCTATAGCTTTTCTAAACATAAAATAATTCATACTTCCCTTTTCAGTTGAGACATCCCCCATTCCAAAAACACTTATACACTCAAGCCTTGTTTCAGGCGAATTCAAATCCATCCCCTGACTTCTTGCTATATCACAAATTGACCTGAGCATAACAACGGTTGAAAAAGGCAATTCAACTGCTAAAGCACTCAACCCGAAAAAGCCTCCTGCAGTACCGGACAATGTAACAATAAACTTATGTGCGCCGTTTGAAGATGGCGCAATATCGCTAACATCCATTGTTAAAACTGCCACATTAAGAGCCTCCCACAAAGCCTTATGAGTTATCTTGTAAACCTTTTCCCTTGTTCTTGCAGGCAATTTTTTCATAACAGTATCAATAGGTTTCCCTAACTTTTCACTGAGAGTAACAACAAAACTCTTTGATTCAAGAAGGCTCTTTGCCCTTCTCAAATCATTTAAATCTTGAGGATCCCATTTCTTCATAAATGCTAATAACATTGCTACCTCCTGATTATTTTTTTCACTCTATATAAACCAGGAGAAATAAAGAAACTGACAGGGAAATAGAAAAATCCTCAATTTTAGATCGAGAATTCTAAATTGAGAATGAGTAAGCAATAGAATATTTTTTTGTAACCTCTATACTTTAAATAACTTATGAATTAACACACGATATGAAATCCTTTTGCACTTTCTCACATCACTAAGTTTAAAATATCTTTCCTTTATTGCAATTATTGCTTTTTTTTAGCGTTCTATTAAAAGTCTCTTAATCTTCAAAATCTTCAGACCCTTCTATAATAAATACCCGGAATAAAAAATCCCTGACAACATTATTTACCTTTTCTTTACCTTTTTCTGAAAATCTATGTCCTTCTTCTTCAAAAACGTCAAATCCATATTGCGGTTTAAGATACTTCAACGCTTCAGTATAGTCTAAAACATCATCCTTTTTGCCTAAAAAAACTGCTCCCGAAAATTGCAATGGATATTTAATCTTAAACTTTTCATAGAAGTTGATAACTTCCTTTGTTATCATAAGTTCCTCGTCTGTGTAATAATTTTCATATATGCCTACTTGAAAATGTTTTTCCGGAAACAAAAGCGGATTAATGGCAATAATTGTACTATTTTTATAAATTTCAAAATACTTCATTGCATACCAACCGCCTGTTGATTTTCCGATAATGAGTTCAACATCCTCGCTCCGAACAATTTTATCCATTCTTTTTAAAGTTCCATCAACATCAGTGTAATCAAATGTCGGGGTAATATATTCAATATCAGGATCATTATAAAAGGGTTTGCCGACAGAAGCAAAGCCGTGTAAGACTAAAACCTTTTCCATAAGTAAACTCCTAAAAACATATTTTTATTTTTTTATTTAGTTTCAAATTGTTACATTATCAAAATTCTGACTTTTTAAAAATAAATTTCTCTTTTACAAAG
Organism: Acidobacteriota bacterium; assembly: GCA_027038695.1. Lineage (GTDB taxonomy): Bacteria > Acidobacteriota > Holophagae > Thermotomaculales > Thermotomaculaceae > Thermotomaculum. The sequence goes on along the minus strand of JALWHA010000136.1, from coordinate 206 downwards.
GGATAAAAAGGATAAGGGGTCGTGAAGAATCAGTACTAACAATGACTAATAGGCGGTTTTATTATTTAAAATCAGAAAATCCAAAATAACAGTATGCGGTCGCAATCCCCTCAAAAACTCGGGGCGTTTTCTGACTTGTTGATGCACTTGAAGATGAAGAACCTTGTGCGGTAAGTCGCAATCCCCTCAAAAACTCGGGGCGTTTT
>JALWHA010000135.1 GCA_027038695.1 Acidobacteriota bacterium | reverse complement strand
GAGAAAGCCGGGTATCCCTTACGCATATTTTTCTGAAAAAGAAAAGCCTGTAATTGATGCTTTGATTTTAAAGAAAAGATTGATAAAATATGGGGAATTTGTTCATACTCCCGATTTTCAGCAAAAACTTTCAACAGGTGAAAACAAGGAATTTCAAAGGTTAATTGCGTTAATTGAGCGGGGAGGCTTAACCCCTCCGATGATGAATGTTTTATCCGCTGAATTTAAAGATAAATCTCTTTTAAAAGATCTGTTAAAAAGGGGGCTTGAAGAGGGAAAACTTGTGAGAATAAACGCGGATTTCTATCTTTCTTCCGGTGCGTATAAGGGGTTTTTAAAAAATATTAAACGGTTTACCGAAAAAATGCCTGAATTTGCTCTAAAGGATATTAAGCCTGTTTTTAATATTTCCAGAAGGTACCTTGTCGCTTTGTTAGAGCATTTAGATGGGGAAAGAATAACAGTTAAATCAGGCGAAAAAAGAAAAATTATACGAGATATTTAGGTGGCTGGGTCATGAAATTATTTTTATTGCTTGAAAATATTTCATTTTTAGTTAAAAATAGATAATAAATAGATGAAGGGGATTAATAATGAAGTACGTGAAATACTTAATTGTTTTTTTTATTGTTTTGATACCCCTTGCGTTAATTAGCGTTTATTCTGTTCAAAAGACAAGACAAAAGAAGGTTATAAAGCATTTTTTTAAGTCTCTCACTTTAATGCAGAAAGCATATCCTTATATTTCTTTTTCGTCAAATAAAGAAAAATACTTTGAGATGTTAGACAAGGCGGATAAGGTCTATAATGATATTCTTACCTATAATTTGGATAAAGCTGAATCTGAAATAACCGAGATGGGCAAATTTGCTAAGGGAATTGTTGAGAAAAGAAAGAGTACTTATATTTCTGAGGCTCATATTGCAGAATTTATCGGCAATGTACATATATTAGGGGGAGGCAACAACCTGATAAAAGCGGAAGTTGATACCAAAATAAGGGAAAAAGACGTAATAAAATGCGGTAATAAAAGTGCCTGTAAGATTGGTTTTATAGACGGGTCAATTTTTACTATACAGAGTAATTCTACCGTTGTTTTTGATAATATAAATGAAGATAAGAAAAATAATCTTCTTGAGATAAGGATTAATCTTTTAAAGGGGAAACTGTCTGTTGAAACATTAGGGTTAAGCGACTTTAATCAGGATTTTTCCGTAAATGTGAAGGGTACGGTTGTGAAGTTTAAGGGAAATACTTCAGCAGAGATAGAGTTAAGAAATGCGAATAAAGGGATTGCTGTATTTTGTTATGACGGCAATGTAAGGGTAATGGTGAACGGTGGGGACAAAATTTTTGATCTGCCGACAAGGTTGATGTGCAGAATAAACTTAAATACAGAAAGTGTAACGAAATATAAGATTCCTCCCGCACCAAGACCTGAGGAGCCTATTAATCTTTCCACAATAGACAAAAATTTAAGAACAAATATTGTGTTTAAATGGGCTCCCGCTTATAATGTCACGGGATACTGTTTTCAACTTGCCAAAGATAATATGTTTGCGAATGTTGTTTTAGAAAAAACAGGGTACAGCGGCACTACTTTGATTTTGCCTATGCTTAGTAACGGCACTTATTTTTGGCGTGTTGCCGCTATAAACGGTGTAAATGAAAGGGGTAATTTTTCAGAGAGTATTAAATTTACTGTAATTTCAGTGCGTAATAATAATTTTATTGACAATACCCCTCCTGAAGTTTATCTAAAAAAAATTAATGTTTTCGGTTCAGTAGTTATTGTTTCCGGGAAAACCGAACCGGGCGCAACATTGATAATTAACAACCATCTGGTTGAAGTTGGCAAAGACGGGAAGTTCTCTTATATTCAGAAGATGTATCAGAGGGGTAAAAATGCTATCAATATTATTGCGAGGGACGCTGCCGGGAATGAAACCAAAATAACAAAATATGCCGTTATAAGTGTTGATTGACATTAAAATAGGCTAAATGTTATACAAAATTAAAAAAATCTCAATTAACTGTTGCAATTAAAGTATGTTTTAATTTATGATTATAAATGAAAAAGAAAATTGTGGAGAAAATGATGGGTATATTCAATCCTTCCAGCTGGTTAACTTTATTTTCCAATGACCTTGCTATAGATTTAGGAACAGCAAATACCCTTGTATATGTCAAAAATAAGGGTATTGTTGTCAGGGAACCTTCCATAGTCGCTATTAATAAACGGAATAACAAAGTTGAGGCTGTGGGAAAAGACGCAAAAGAGATGTTAGGGAAAACTCCTGCAAATATAGTTGCTATAAGGCCTATGAAAGATGGGGTTATTGCCGATTTTGAGATTGCCGAAAGGATGCTTGACTACTTTATTAAAAAAGCGCATAACAGAAGTTTCTTTTTAAGGCCGAGGATAATTATTTCGGTTCCTTCGGAAATAACTCAGGTTGAAAGAAAGGCAGTGAAAGAAAGTGCATTGAAAGCCGGTGCTTCGGAAGTGTATCTTGTTGAGCAGGCAATGGTTGCAGCGATAGGTGCGGGACTTCCCATAGTGGAACCTGTCGGTAATATGATTGTGGATATTGGCGGCGGGACAGCGGATGTTGCAGTGATCTCTCTGGCTGGCATTGTTTATAGTAAGTCTTTAAGGGAAGCCGGTAACGCAATGGATGAATCTATTATTAGTTATGTTAAAAAGAAGTATAGGTTGTTGTTAGGTGAAAGAACTGCAGAAGAGATAAAAATTAAAATAGGTTCCGCGTATCCCCTTGATAAGCCTCTTGAAATGGAAGTTAAGGGAAGGGATCTGGATTCGGGATTGCCGAAAAGTATAATATTAACTGACGAAGAGGCAAGAGATGCCTTAAAATCAGTGGTTGACAAAATTGTTGAAACAATAAGGATTACCCTTGAAAAGACACCGCCGGCACTTGCTGCTGATATTGTTGACAGGGGGATTGTGCTTGCAGGGGGAGGAGCACTGTTGAGAAACCTTGATAAAAAATTGAGGGAAGAAACAGGCTTGCCCGTGTCCCTTGCTGAAGACCCTTTAACCTGCGTTGTAATGGGAACGGGTATGATGCTTACAAATATTGACCTGTTGAGGAAGATCTCTCTTGAATAAATAATAATGTCAGGTTGTTATAAGTGTGATAATTTTATCGGTTTTTTTAGAATAAAGCCTTAAGGTAAATTTATTATAGAGAGAGTATTTTAGGCTTAGCGGGGATTTTTTTAGATCTTTTTTGGTCACATTCACTTCAATGTATTTTCCGAATATTGATTTACCCTGTTTTATTTTTGTTTTTATTTCATCTCTTTTCAGAAACAGCATTTCTTTTTTCCTATAGAAAACATGTAATCCTTTGTCTTCAATGATTAATGCTGTTAAAAACCATTGCCTCTTTGTAAATAGTTTATAAATTGTATCTATATCTTCTTCTGAATAAACGGGGATAATTCCTAAGGTTGCTATGTTATCCGGCAATTTTCCCATATTTTTGGTATTAATGAAAAAGATTAGTAATATTAATATCCCTATTGTTGACGGTATTCCTAAAATAATAACCTTTTCGGATTGGCATAAAATATAGTATGTTTCAGTGCAAACGTCTTCTAATTCACTTTTAATAGCGCTTTTGTTTTTAAAAAGTGGGTTATTATTGATTTCAATTGAGGTTATAGCATTGTCAAATAATGTTTTGAAGTTAGAAAAGGTTGAGTATGCAAAAAAGTCAATATAATAGATTATTCCGTTTTGAGCAAAAACAAAAACATAGCGGTTAACCTTATTTTTGTGATTAATAAAGTAAAAAGAGTCAGGTGGTTGTTTTATCCTTTTAACAAAACACAGTTTTGAGAAATAAAATTCTTCGGTTTTCGGCAGATTATCTATTCTTAAATCGTTTTTCACAATCCTTTCTACATTTCTTTTATCCCCTTGAGCAAAGGATACCCTGAAAATAATCTTTCTGGAAAAAAATGTGTGAATTTCCCATGTCTTATTTTTTGCTTCTTTTGCTTTTAACCTGGCAGGTATAGTTATGCTGATGTCTTTTATCTGTAC
>JALWHA010000134.1:8498-12889 GCA_027038695.1 Acidobacteriota bacterium | reverse complement strand
TAACAGAATAAATTCAACAGATAATCTTTTCTTGCAATAGAAAGGGAAGGTTGATATTATAAATTTAGAGGTTTCTTATGAGAAAATATAAGTTATTTGTTTTTTTTACAGTTTTGTTCTTTATAATAAATAGCTGTTTAATATATGCCGATACTTATAATAGGGTGGTATCTTTTTTTGACGAAGGCCAGAAGTTTTTTAAAAACGAAAATTACGAAAAGGCTTTGACAAATTTTAAGAACGCAAAAATACTTTATGGAAAAAGCAATCAAAAACAAGATCTGCTTTATGTAAAAATTTTGAGAAGAATAGGAGATTGTTACTATTACCTCGGTGATTACAAAAAAGCCATACAATTATATGAGTCTGCTATAGAACAAATTGATATTTTATTAAAGAAAAACGGCAATAAAGGCATTTTAATTCACAAGGCACATTTACTTGTAATGCTTGGGAATATTTTTAAAATTATTGATTGCAATAAAGCTATTCCATATTACAAAGAAGCTCTTAATATTTATAAAAAGACAGACTTTAAGGCAGGAATTGGCGGCTGTTATCTAAATTTAGGCAACTGCTTTGGGGAAACCGGACAACCTGACAAAGCAATTGAATTCACTAACAAATCTATCCCATACTTTAACAAAAACGATTGTTACTCATTGTCTATAGCATACTCAAACCTCTCGGATTTTTACATACTAAAAAAAGGATTTGAAAATGCAATCTCTGCTCTTGAAAAATCGGTTTTTTACAGCATAAAAGGAAACAGAAAAAGGCAATTGTTGTTCAATTACATTAAACTGGGCAAATTAAGAAAAGAACAACAAAAATACAATGAGGCAATTAACAGTTTTAACAAAGCACTTGAACTTGCTCAAAAGACACAAGATAAAGAAGCAATTAGAAAAACCCTGCTTGTTATGGCCGACTGTTATGCAAAATCAGGAAATTACAAAGAGGCATACCTCTGTACCCTTGATTTTATAAAAAATTCCAGAGAACTATTTAGCAAACAACTTGTTAAACAACTTGCCGAATTAGAAAATAAACATAAGGCAAAGGTTATGAAACGAAAAATTGAAACCTTGAAAAAAATATCCGAAAAACAGCAAAAGTATCTGTTTTTCCACAAAACCACTCTTTTGATTTCAGTTGTTTTTATCATAATATTTATAGTATTACTGTGGCAAAGGCAAAACTTGATCAAGGACATTGAGAGAAAAAACAGTGATATGAAATTGCTTTTGCAAACTATTGAAAAGGTTTCCAAATCCGATGATTTGACGGGGCTTCCAAACAGAAGGGGGCTGATGGAGTTTATTGATAGGGAAATTTCAAGGGCTGAAAGAGATGGACAGTCTTTTTGTTTTGCAATATGTGATCTGGATAATTTTAAATTGATTAACGATAAATTTTCCCATCAGGTGGGTGATATTATTTTAATGGCTGTTTCAAAGACATTTCAGGATTTGATTAGAAAAATAGATATTGTAGCAAGGTTCGGAGGTGAGGAGTTTGTTTTTGTGTTTACCGGTACCTCTCCTGGAAATGCTCGGAAAGTGTGTGAGAAGATCAGAAAAACGATAGAGGAAACGGATTTTATAGTATATGAGACTCCGATAAAGGTTACTGTTACTTTCGGAATAACCGAATTTGCTCCTCATAAAACTTTTGACAAACTCCTTCAGGAAGCGGATAAAGCCCTCTATATCGGGAAAGAAAACGGAAAAAACAGGGTTGTTATTTACAATCAGTACCTTGAAAAATAATTTTTTGTAATTTCTTTAACTTTAGGAGACAATAAAACAACCGCTATTAGATTAGGTATAGCCATTAAGCCTAATGCAAGGTCACCGAAAGCCCATACAACTTCAAGGGTAAAGATTGCCCCTATAAAATGCATAATCAAAAAAACAATTCTATAGGGAAAGATTGCTTTGTCGCCCGCAAGGTATTGAATTGACCTGTCTCCATAATAAGACCAACTTATTGCGGTTGAAACTCCAAAGAGAAAAACAGAAATTGTTACAAGGTACCTCCCGTAATTCCCTATTAAAGAAGAAAGCGTAATTTCAAAAGCCTTTGCGGTAAGGGGAGAGCCGTTTAAAGCAGCTCCCGAACCGTTAACATAAGTCCAGGCGCCTGATATAATAATAACTAACCCGGTCATTGTGCATATTACAAGGGTATCTATAAAAGGGCCTATCATTGCTACGGTGCCTTCCCTTGCCGCTTCTTTTGTTTTAGCCGCGGCATGGGCAATCGGGGCAGAGCCCTGACCCGCCTCATTTGAAAAAATCCCCCTTTTTACTCCCCAGATTAAGGTGTAAAGAAATGTAGTCCCCGCAAAACCGCCTATTGCAGCAGGGGGATTAAAGGCGGACTTAATAATCAGTTTAAACATTCCGGGAACTTTGTCTATGTGCAAAAGTATAGCGGTAACAGACGCTACAATATAAAGGATAGCCATAAAAGGAGTGAGTTTGCTTGCCACCTGACCTATTCTCTTAATTCCTCCTAAAATAACGGCTCCTACAATAAATACAAGGATTATTCCGGTAATGTATTGAGGGATACCGAAATCGGATTTAAATTGATCTGCAACGGTGAACGCTTGCACCGCGTTTCCCGAACCGAAAGAGGATATAACCGCACATGCCGCAAAAAGTATTGCCATAGGCTTGAATTTTCTCCCCAATCCTCTTTCAATATAGTACATTGGTCCCCCTGAAACCGAGCCGTCAGAGTTTACCTTTCTGTAGTAAAGGGATAAAGTGCATTCAGCGTATTTTAAAGCCATTCCAAAGATAGCCGTAATCCACATCCAGAACAATGCACCAGGGCCTCCGTAATGTATGGCCGTAGCAACCCCTGCGATATTTCCTATTCCCACTGTGGCGCTTAATGCCGCAGATAATGCCTGAAAGTGTGATATGTCCCCTTCTTCTTCGGGATTGTCGTATTTCCCTGATATAACCTGCCACGAGTGCCAGAATTTTCTAATCTGAATAAACCCTAAATAAACGGTTATAAATATCCCCGCACCTAAAAGAAGAACAACCATAATAGGCGCTTTTTCAGGGAAATGCCATATTAAGGAAGACAAAAATTCAACAATTCCTCTTATGTTCCCAACCATATCCCTCTCAACACCGTCTAAATATTGCAGTTTAATTTCTTATGAATTATAGCATAATTTGTGTTAGAATTTGATTTTGACGGGAGGAAAGATGAGAAAAAGCATTCTAATTTTAATATTAATTCTTTTACCTTTAACAATTTTCGGCGAAGATATAAAAAACAACCCTTTTGTTAAAGAGTTAGTTCCAAAAGTAAAAACAACAACAACTCTCAAAGTTTACAAAATAAAAACCGAAAGAAAATTTGCCCATCCGCAGAGCCTAACAGAGAAACAGGCTAACAAAATATTTCATTCAATTAAAATAAAAGGAGATGTGTCTGTACTCGCGTTAAATAATGAAGATATTAGAAAAGTATTAAAAAAGTTTATAAAAGCTTTTAAAACAGCATCCCCAAATGAAATGGTAGTAGTGGAAAAAGCCAAAAATTATTTAGATGTCAAAAATAAAAAAGACCTCCTTACAAAAATAGATAAACTTGTTTTCTGGTTTAAAGATAATGACAATCTTGTAGTTTTTTATCATTTTGAAGGCTATGATGCAGCAAGAATATTGGAAACAGGATATCATGTTACTTATTTTAAAGAAAACGGCAAAAAGTATAAGTCTGCAATTGTTATAAAAAGGGATATGTGGACAAACAATATATACAAATCCCCTTTTGAAAAAGATTATGACAATACATGGCAAAACCTTGAGAAAAATTTAGCCAGGGAAAAACAGGCAAAGGGAAAAGAAAAGGCAAATAAGCAATCAAATAAAACAGAGCAAACCATTTCAATTGAAGAGATGCAAAAGGAATTGCAGAGATTAAAAGATATGCTTGACAAAAAATTAATTACGGAAGAAGAGTACAATATGCTAAAAAAGAATGTTTTAAAAAAGGCAGGGCTTTAAATGCTACCTGAAGAGATATGGAAAAAGGTTGAAGAATTAGGGGAATTGATTTTAGACTTTATTGCTGAAGACAGGAATATTATGAAAAAAATAAACGAATTGCGCAAAAAGGGATATCATGTATCTATAACCATTGACGCTTTTGAGGATATTGAAGACGATGAGCAATTGAATAAGGTTTCAAAAGCAGCCTCAAAAATCAACAAAAAAGACAGGGAATTTCTTAAAAAACTAAAGATAAAACTGCCGGATGATAACAACTGATTACACCTTTGAAGAATTACAAAAAAGCTCTCTTTTTGCAGATGAAAAGCCTTTCAGGGTAAAGCAGGTTGCGCAATGGATTTATAC
>JALWHA010000134.1:0-8488 GCA_027038695.1 Acidobacteriota bacterium | reverse complement strand
GACTTCAACAAAATGACAAACCTGTCAAAGGATTTCAGGGATAAATTAAATAAAAATGCTAAGATTATTATCCTTGAAAAATCGGGGGAAAGCGTTTCAAAAGACGGAACAACAAAGTTTGTTTTCAAACTTCCTGACGGCCTATTCATTGAATCTGTTTTAATCCCTATGAATGAGGGTAAGGTTACCTTTTGCATATCCTCACAGGTAGGCTGCGCAATGGGTTGCAAATTCTGCAAAACAGCAACAATGGGGTTTATAAGAAACCTGACACCGGCAGAGATTGTAAACCAAGTACTGTTATTGAAAACATATGCTGGCCTTCCTGAAAAGCAGAAATTCAACATAGTCTTTATGGGAATGGGAGAGCCTCTCCACAATACCGAAAATGTTTTTAAAGCCATTAAAATACTTACAGACAAAAACCTGATGGACTTATCACCGAGAAGGATAACTGTTTCAACCTCAGGTCTGATTGATGGAATAAGAAAACTTTCACAATTTTCCGTTAAGGTTAGACTTGCCATATCCCTCAATGCTTCAACCGAAAAACAAAGAATTGAGATTATGCCTGTAACCAGAGGCAACCCCTTAAGTGAATTGATAGAGGGATTGAGAAACTTCCCTCTTGCAAAGAGGGACAGAATAACCTTTGAGTATGTTTTATTAAAGGGTTTTAACGACACAAAGGAAGACGCATTGAGGGTTTACAAACTTTTAAAAGGGATTAAATACAAAATAAACCTGATACCATTTAACCCATACCCGGGAAGCAGGTTTGAAAAGCCTGACGAAAGAAATGTTTTAGCCTTTCAAAAGGTTTTCATTGACAGAGGAGTTAACGCAATTATAAGAAAATCAAAGGGAGAAGACATTTCGGCAGCATGCGGGATGCTTGCCTCAAAAGAAAAAAAGGGAATATACTGAAAAAACCCTAAAAAGGGGGAAGTATGAAACTTTATTACGAAGAAAAGGGAAAAGGCAAACCGATTCTTTTTATACATGGTTTCGGCGCAAACACATTTGCATGGAGATACTTAATCCCGGAATTTTCAAAGAATTACAGGTGTATAGCCATAGATTTAAAGGGATTCGGAAAATCTCCTAAGCCTTACGACAATAGATACTCTTTCTTTGACCACCTTGAAAATGTTTTGAAGTTTATTGAGGGAAAACGGTTAAAGGATTTTGCAATTGTGGGAAACTCTTACGGCGGGGGGCTTGCAATGGGGATAGCCCTTGAGTTTAAGAAAAAGGGAATTGCAAACACAATAAAAGGGCTGGTTTTAATTGACACAATGGCGTACATTCAGGAATTGCCCCCCTTTATGAAGATTTTAACCCTTCCCATAATCAGTGAAATACTCTCTCTTATAATCCCCCCTGAAGTTGCAACAAAAAACGTATTGAAAGAGGTATGGCACGACTATTCAAAGGTAACCGAAGAGGTTATTAAGGTATACAAGGTTAAATCTTTGAGAGACAGGTACTGCTCAATAAAAACAGCAAGGCAATTGTTAAAGGGGGATATTGAAGGATTTGTTAAGGGAATAAAAGAGATTGAAACAAATTCTCTTATAATCTGGGGGAATAAAGACAGGATTATTCCTCTCAAAACCGCTTATAAACTTGAAAAAGAATTAAAGAACGGCAGACTAAAAGTGATTGAAAACTGCGGGCATGTGCCTCAGGAAGAATGCCCTCAAAAAACAATTGAAATAATGAAAAACTTTTTCAAGGAAATAGGGTTTTAATCCTCGTTTTTCAATTCAGGGTCAAAGCACTTTCTGCACCTTGCCTCATACATTCCTACGGAGCCTACCACAATCCTGTCTTTCTTTTTAACCGTCCTCTGTGTCCTGTTTGCAAGGTTTCCGCACTTTACGCATATTGCAAGGAGTTTGGTGACATACTCCGCCTCTGCCATTAATTTCATTGTGTTCTCAAAAGGCTTGCCGAGGTAATCCTGGTCAAGCCCTGCAACGATCACCCTCTTCCCGTTGTCTGCAAGGTATTTGCACACATCAATAATCTTTTCGTCAAAAAACTGTACCTCTTCAATGCCAATAACCTCGTCGTCTTCGTCAATTAAGGGGAGTATTTCATCTGAATGCCTGACAACAATAGCCTCAAGCATATTCCTGTTGTGAGAGGAAATTTTGTCTTCAGAATAGCGGTTGTCAATCATTGGCTTAAAAACCTTAACTTTTTGCTTTGCAATTATTGCCCTTCTTAGCCTTTTAATCAATTCTTCAGTCTTTCCGCTGTACATACAGCCTGTAATAACCTCAATCCACCCTACATCGCTTATATGCCGCATCATAATGTTCCCCTTAATGCCTGAAATGCCTTATGCCTGTAAACACCATTGCTATTCCATGCTCATTTGCCGCTTCAATCACCTCTTTATCCCTTATTGAGCCTCCCGGCTGGATTATAGCCTTTACACCTATCTTTGCAGCCTCGTCTATACTGTCCCTGAACGGGAAAAATGCGTCGGATGCAAGCACACTTCCCTTTAAATCCTTGCTTGTCTTCATTACCGCTATCTTAACTGAATCAACCCTGCTCATCTGCCCTGCGCCTATTCCAAGTGTTTCATTTTCCCTGCAGAAAACTATTGCATTTGATTTAACATGCTTTACAACCTTCCATGCAAACTCAAGAGCCCTCATTGTCTCTTCATCAGGTTTTACATCAGTCACAACCTGCCATTTTTCTTTCTTCTCTTTAATTGTGTCCGCATCCTGAAGCAAAATCCCGCCTCTTACCCTTTTGATGTTGAAATAGGGATACTTTTCAGAATTTATCGGCAATTCAATTAACCTTAAATTCTTTTTCTTTGAAAATACCTTTTTAGCCCCTTCGGTGAAAGAGGGCGCTATTACAACCTCAACAAAGTTTTTTGTAATGGTTGAAGCCAGCTCCTCGTCAACCCCTCTGTTTAAAGCAATTATACCCCCGAATGCAGACATGGGATCTGTTGAATGTGCCCTTTCAAATGCCGTGTGGATAGAATCTTTGTCCCTTCCAATTCCACAGGGGTTTGCGTGCTTGACAATAACGCATCCAGGCTCTTCAAACTCCCTTACCATGTCAATTGCAGCGTCTGAATCCATTAAATTGTTGTAAGAAAGCGCCTTGCCCTGCAATTGTGTTAAGGCAGGCAATTCGTCTTTTCTATTGTCAGGCTCGCTGTAAAACGCCGCATCCTGATGGGGATTTTCCCCGTACCTTAATGTATTTTCAAGGTTAAATTCAAGAAACAGGTTTTCAGGGAATTTTTTATCAAGTATTCTATTGAAAAATGAAGAGATTGCAATATCGTAAGAAGCTGTATGGGAAAAAGCCTTTAAAGCAAGTTCTTTTCTTAACTCAAAGGCAACACTGCCGTTTTTAGTGATCTCCTCAATTACCATTGAATAGTCTTCAGGGTCAACAACAACGGTTACGGTGTGAAAGTTTTTAGCGGAGGCCCTTAAAAGGGTGGGTCCCCCAATGTCTATGTTTTCAATTATCTGGTCTATATTATCCGTTTTTTTAACTGTTTCTTTAAAGGGATAAAGGTTAACGCATACAATTTCAAAGGGGTTGATTCCGTGCTTTTCCAACTCTTCTTTGTGGCTTTCCTTTCTCAAATCGGCAAGTATTCCACCGTGGATTTTAGGGTGAAGTGTTTTAACCCTTCCGTCAAGTATCTCGGGAAAACCTGTTATATCGGAAACCTTTACAGTGCTTAACCCTGCCTCTTTCAAAACCCTGAAAGTCCCGCCACTTGAAACAATTGTAAAGCCAAATTTTTCAAGTTGTTTTGCAAAATCAACAATACCTTCCTTATTGCTAACAGATATTAAAGCAAACCTCTTCATTTCTCTCTCCTAAAAAATTTTTCAATTTATTTTAAACAAAAAAATCACTCAATAAAAGGCCAACCTTTTCTTTCAACATTGATATAAAAGCCGAAATCTTTTAAGCAAGTTATACAGGCTTCCTCAAACTGCTTTATTGTTAAATGAGGGTTAATCTCTTTCAAAGATATTACCCTCTGCCTTAATTTTTCTTCACTTGTGTTCAAAACAATGGCGGTTTCCTTATAATCAAAATCAAATGCAATGGAGCCGTGCTGAAGTATTCTGTTTTTTTCAATCCTTAAAGCGTTTCCTACAACCTTTTTACCCTTAACAATAATCTCGTAATCAGAAGGAAGCAAAAAACAGGCAACCCCGTTTTTCATTCCCTCAACCCTTAACTCCTTTTGAACCTTCCCTGCAAAATCGCATTCAATCTTTAAAAATTTAAATATAGCCAAAAGTATTTGTGCAATTTTTCTGTAAACCCCTAAAACTGATTTCTCCTCAAAAAAATCAAGGGGGCAGGAAAGCATATAGGTTATGTCGTTTTTGTGATATACCGCTCCGCCGCCTGTTACCCTTTTTACGATTTCTATTCCATTGTTTTTACAATAATCAACATTGCAAACCCGTTCTTTTTGCTGAGAAACCCCTATTGAGACACCGTAAGGCTTCCACCCGTAAAGCCTGAAAACAAAACCTTCGCCTTTTCTTAAAAAATAATTATCTATCTCCATGTTTTTTTCAGGGGCATTAAATCCAAAGGGGTAGAAATTTAGTTTAATCATAAGATATATTTTCCGAGAAAAAATCGGACAACTTGTACTGAAGTGCTTCCGCAATGTGGTGCAATTTTATTGTTTCGTTTTTTTCCGTATCCGCAATTGTACGCGCAATTTTTAAAACCCTTGTGTATGTTCTTGAGGAAAAAGAGTTTTTGTTAGCCGCAATAATAAGCATATCCTCCGCATCTTTTTCAAGTTTGCAAACCTTTTTCAAATCCTTTGCATCAAGGTAAGCGTTAAGGCATTTGTTTCTTTGAAATTGAATATCCATTGCTTTTGAAACAATCTCTTTTGCCTCTCTTGAAGTTAGCCCCTCTACTTTTACCTCTCTCATCTTTTCAATGGGAATCTGCGGGACATTTACAATTAAGTCAATTCTGTCAAGTATCGGTCCTGATACCCTGCTTCTGTAATTTAAGATTTTGGCAGGGGTGCAAACACATTCCTTTTCTTTTGAGCCGTAATATCCGCATGGACAGGGGTTCATTGCGGCAACAAGCATAAACTTTGCCGGAAACTGCACAGAGCCTGTTGCTCTTGTGATGGTTATTACCCCGTCTTCCATAGGCTGCCTCAAAACCTCAAGGGTTTTTCTTGAAAACTCGGGAAACTCGTCTAAAAATAATACTCCGTTGTGCGCGTATGATACCTCTCCAGGCAAGAGTTTTGAGCCGCCACCGACTAATCCGACATGGGAGATTGTATGGTGAGGGCTTCTGAAAGGCCTAATTTTAATGAGCCAATTTTCCTTAAGCCTTCCCCCTGCAGAGTAAATCATTGTGGTTTCAATTTGCTCTTTATTTGTCATATCAGGAAGTATTGAGGGTATTGCCTTTGCGAGCATTGTTTTTCCGCTTCCCGGGGGCCCGTACATTAGCATATTGTGCCCGCCTGCACAGGCAATTATTAAAGCCCTTTTTGCCTGAACATGCCCTTTAATATCTTCAAGAAGTACCTGGTAATTTTTGTCTTTCACATCTTCGGAGCATTGAGGTGTTTCGTTGTTTTCCCTCTCTCCTGTTAATAGAGAAATTAAGTCAAGCAAAGAAGAGTAAGGGTAAATCTCAACACCTTTTACAGATATGGCTTCGCAGAAGTTTATTTCCGGGACAAACAGTTTCAACCCCTTTTCCTTGCAGTAAAGTGCGGTGCTTAAAACCCCGTTAACCCCTCTCACCTTGCCGTCTAATGACAATTCGCCTATAAAAAGACAGTTATCAATATCTATATTAGGTTTAATGTTTCCCTGCTCCAGAACAATTCCCAATGCAATTGCTATGTCAAGTCTTGAACTTTCTTTTTTCAAATCTGCGGGAGCCAGGTTTACGGTTATTCTTGATTTGGGAAAATCAAACCTTGAGTTTTTTATTGCCGAGCGTATTCTATCCCTGCTCTCCCTGACGGAAGTATCGGGAAGCCCTACTATGTTGAAGGCAGGCAAACCGCCGGATAAATCAACTTCAACCTCAACCGGATATGCGTAAATTCCCGATAAGTCAGCCGATTTAACCTTTTTTACCATTAAATATCCCTAACTTTTAATAGTTTTCCCGGCCTTATTATGTTTGACCTGATCTTATTTATTCTTTTTAGTTTTTTTACGCTAATTTTAAACTTTTTTGCTATTGAGTAAATTGAATCGCCTCTTTTAACACGGTAGTAACCTTCTGGTATTTTTCGCTTTTTCTTTCTTCTTTTTTTTATTTTGTAATGGTGTTTTTTCTTTTTTATTGAGGTTCCACAGTAAATTACAAGCCTTTTCCCCGGTTTGATGAAGTTTGATTTTAATTTATTCCACTTTTTTATGCTTGAGACATCGGTTCCGTATTTTTGAGCAATCTTGAAAAGAGAATCTCCCCGTCTAACCCTGTAACGAATCTTTTTCCCTCTTTTGTACCTATAGGTGCGGTGGTTGTGGGTGTAATCCCTTAGTCTAATTGTAGGCAGGTAATAATCACCATCTCTTCCTATGGGTATAATAATTAACCTTCCGGCCCTTATTAGCCTTCTATTTCTTATCCCGTTTGCCCTGCAAATTGCGGTAACGCTTGTCTTATACTTTCTTGCTATCTGAGATAAGGTTTCTCCTCGTCTTATTCTGTGATATCGTAAGGTTACCCTTTTATTAGGAGGTAACTTTTTAAACTTTGCTAAAAATTCTTCTTTTTTTCCCTTCGGAATATTTATACTGAAATGTTTTGCATTTATAGGTGTGGTCACTCTTCTTAGAAAAGGGTTTAGTTTTTGGATTTCTCTTACCGAGGTATTGCAAAGTTTTGCAATTACCCTGATATCTGTGCATGAATCAATAGTTACGGTATCATATTCCAGAGGCTTTTGATAATGTAAATCGGTAAATCCGTACTTTTCAGGGTTTTTGGCAATTATAAGTGCAGCAATAAAGGCGGGGACATAGTTTTTTGTCTCCCTTCTCAAAAGCCATCTGTGTTTCGCAATTTTCCAGAAGTCACTTGTCTTTGCCCTTTTAATAGCCCTGTCTATTTTCCCCTGCCCTGCATTGTATGCAGCAAGTGCAAGATACCAATCATTGTAATGCTGATAGAGTTTTTTTAGATGCTTTGCCGCGGCAATTGCTGATTTTTCAGGGTCGCACCTTTCGTCTACATACCAGTCAACCTTTAAGCCTTCAAGTCTGGCGGTTCCCTTCATAAACTGCCATATACCTTTGGCCCTGGCTCTTGAGTATGCATGAATCTTGTACCCGCTTTCAATAATTGGCAGATAGGCTAAATCCTCGGGTATCCCTTGTTCTTTAAAGATCTCTTTGTATCTTTCTATATATGCTCCTGAACGCTCTAAGCTTGCTTTAATTACAGGCTTTAGTTTTGTAGAGTATACTTTTATAAATGCAAGTACTTTGTCATTAATTACAACTGGAAAGGAATAAGTCACCTTTGAGGTTTCAATTATCTTTTTTTCTTTCTGCTCTTCTTCCCCGGTTAGTTTGACATTTGCTTCGCTTAAGATTTGGTCCTTAACGTCGCCGTCATTTTTGTTATTTTCGTCAGGGTTTTCTTTTGCGAGCAATGTTGTTTCGCAAAGGTATATCTTGTTGATAAGGTCTTCCCTAAATTCTTTAAATTCACGGTTAGATAATATATTGTCAGGCTGTTTGTATGCACGTTCAACCGCCTGATTAAAGTAATTTTCGGCATCTTCCCAATAACCTATACTTGCGTACATCTTGCCTGTTTTATACAGGGAAAGAATATGATTAATAGTTTTGTTAATATCTTTTTTCTCTATGTAAGTTTTTTTAACGTGCGGATCGTTATCGGTTTTCGGAGATACGCAAGATAATACTGTTAATAAAAAAATAGTTATGAAAATTTTAGGGTATAAAAGTTTTTCTTTAAAGCTTCTCACAAAATTAATATATCTTATTCTATCTCTTTTTCAAGTTCTTTTATTCTTCTCAAGACGATGTCTTCAGCAAGTTGCGGGATTACTTCCCAGGCTATTTCTTTGATAATCTTATCACTAAGTTTTTTAATTACCTCTTCAGCAATCCGTTTTATATCCTCATCACTTAAACTTAATCCCATTTTGCTTGTTTCTTGCACAACTGCTTTTTCAGTAATAGTATGTTCTGCCTCTTCTTTTGGTTTTGGTTTATCGCTAAGCTGTTCTCTATCCTGAAATAATACTTTCTTCTCTGATTCAATTTTATCGGATTTGTCAAATTCTGTCGGGTGGCCGGATTCAAAAAGTTGTGAATCTTTGTTTGGTTTTTCGGAAATAAGTTGCTGTTCGGTTGCTTCCATATACTGCCCCATAAATTCTTCTCGGGTTTCTTCAATTCCTTCAGGTTTCTCTTTGGTATCAAAGACA
>JALWHA010000133.1:38919-42034 GCA_027038695.1 Acidobacteriota bacterium | reverse complement strand
GCATTCCTTTAAGGTATAAAGGGATTAAATCTTGTATCTCTTTGCACTTCATATTGACCTCGCATATTTGGGATAATTTTTAATAATAAAGTTTTTAATCTTGTTTCTCCCTGACATAAAATGGTTTCTTACGGTAGAATCCGAAATATTCATAATCTCTCCCGCCTCCTTTGATGAAAACCCCTCGTATGTTAACAGAGAAACAACCATTCTTTCCTGCCTGTTCAGGATCTTCATTGCTTCTTTAATAATCTTTTTCCTGTCTATTGTTTCAATCCTGTCAAAATTGTCTTTTAAAGGAAGGTTTTCAATCTCTTCTGTGTTTTTTCTTGAGTTAAGAATATCAAAACAAACATTTTTAATAATTTGAAAAAGGTATGCTTTAACGTTTTTGTTTAAATCAACCTTGTTTTTTGCTTTATAAAACTTCATAAAACCTTCCTGAACGGCGTCTTTTGCGTCTTCCCTGTTCATTAAAATGGAATAGGCAAAGGAAAACGCCGTTTTTTCAACCTCTTTGAAAAACTGCCCAAAATCTTCTTCTTTAAATAACCTGGCCTTTTTCTCTTCGCTCATTCGGTATCCTTTTCCGTCTTTACACTTACTATACCGATAATTGTTAAATATTGTCTACTAATTTTCCTTGATATGAATCACGCTTTATCAATTCTTTTTCAATTAATGTGGAAGGCTTGTGGTGAAACTTTCCCCATTCAGGGGCAATAAGGGTGGAATGGTTGTCCGCCCTTGCGGATAGCCTGTGAATTACAACTTTAAAAGGGATTCTCTCTAAAAAATCGGTTACAAGGTTTACATAAAAATCAAGTTCAATAGGCTTTAACTTCCCCTCAAGGTAGAGTTTTTCCATTCCAGTGTTTTTTAAAATATTTAATTGATGAAATTTAACCCCGTCAAGTTTGTAGTCTAAAAAAAGTTTGTGTGAGTGTAGCATCTCTTCCCTTGTCTCCGTGGGAAGCCCGAAGATTAAGTGTGCCACTATGTGCAAATGGGGGTACCTTTCAGCCTTTTTTAAAAAATTGATTGTGTCTTTAGCAGAATGCCCTCTTTTTATAATATCCAGAACCCTGTCTGTTGTTGATTGAACCCCTAAATCAAGGATCACAAGTTTTTCCCTTGAGATTTCTCCTAAATAATTAAGCAATTTGTCTTCAACACAGTCAGGCCTTGTCCCTATTGCAATTCCAACCGCGTCGGGAAGGTTTAAAACCGCTTCATACCGTTTTACGCAGGTTTCATAATCGGCATAGGTATTGGTAAATGATTGAAAATAGGGGATAAATTTGTTTATCTTTAACTTTTCTTTAACAATCTCTCTTCCTTTTAAATACTGGTTTTGCAGGTTCAAGGTAATGTCAATGTGCCTTGCTCCGCTTCCCCTTTCGTCACAGTACAAACAGGGAACCCTTCCTTTTTTACCGTCTCTGTTAGGGCAGGTAAACCCCCCGTCAACGGTTATTCTGTAAACCTTTTCCCCGAACCTTTCTTTTAAAAAGTCGGAAAATTTATTGTATCTTTTTAAGTTCTTTATCCCAGTGTTCATTTGCCTTTTTTAAGAATAAGTCAATAGGAATTAAGGGTTTTTTCCACTTTTCAACTATTTCAGGCTCTACTTTGCCCTCTTTTACAAGTTGAAAGCCTGCCTTTTCCACAATTTTAAAAAATTTATAAAGTATCGGTTTTAAAAGCAGGTGTTTTTCCTTTAGCAACTCTCCCTGAGTTCTGTAGATCTCTAAAAGAAGCTTTGCGTTTAATTCCCTAGCCAATCTCTTTGAAAAATGCTCTAAAACCTGAAATTGCGAGTATTCGGGGTAGCCGCAATTAGATATAAACACAAAACCCGGGTATTTATCATACCTTTGTATATGCTTTGTTTCGCCGTTTACCCTTTCAAAATGAGGCTTAACCACAGGAAGAAGCCTCTCAAAAAATTTCTTTAAAATTGAAGAAACCGAATCGGTGTAAAGCGGGGTTGCTAAAACAACAATCTCCGACTCCATAAACTTGAGGATTAAATTATCCATATCGTCTCTTTGAATGCATTTGCCCGGTGTTTTTGTCCAGCAATGAAAACATCCCATGCAATGGTTTATCCTTTTTGAAGCAAGAAAAATGTTTTCAGTTTCCGCTCCCGCCTTTTCACACCCTTTCAAAAATGCTCTTACAATTCTATGTGTATTCCCATTGTGTTTTCTCGGGCTTCCGTTAAAAACTGTAATTTTCATATACTCTCCTGAACCCTAATTCCCCAAACCTGCCACCTTGATACCTAATACCTAATACCTAACACCTAAAACCCAGCACCCAACACCTATTGCCCCAAAACCCACCTCTATTCTAACCTAAAATTTTTTCTGCAAAAATCGTTTTCCTGTGAAAAACCTTTAACATACTGCGTTCACATAGTATAAAAATTTAACAAAAAACGTAAGTTATAGAAAACAAAACACAAACATACTGAACATCTTTATGTGCAATGAAGAGAAATTCTTATTTTACAAAGAGATTTCTTTTTTTAAACAATGTTTTCCACAGGGTTTTCCACAGAAACTGTTAAATATTAAAAATCTATTTTGTTGATTTACAATTATCGCAGATACCGTACACGTTTAATTCAAGTTCGCTAATCTTACCCGGAACATTTTTAAAACATTGCTGAATAAGAGAGTTTTCGCAAGGTTCAATGTCATAGATATTATGACAGGATGTGCATATGAAATGGCTGTGGTTGAAAACCGTAATTTCGTAAAATGCTTTGTCTTTTTGCGGATTAATCTCTCTCAAAACCCCTTTTTCGTAAAGGTTGTGAATGTTTTTGTATACAGTTGCTATTGAGATTGAAGGATACTGTTTTTTCACTTCATTATATATATGCTCAATAGTAGCATGCCCTTTTTCTTTTATTACCTCTAAAATTAAAATCCTTTGAGGTGTTACTTTAAGGTTCGCTTTCTTTAAAACGTCTTTTACGTTCAGGTTTTCAAGTGCGGTATGCATGGTTTACTCCTTACTTTTTATTGTCCATCTAAATATAAATCAAAAACTTGTTTTTTGTAAATAAAAATTTTAATTTAAGCAAAAATCAAAAAAATAAAAA
>JALWHA010000133.1:37216-38909 GCA_027038695.1 Acidobacteriota bacterium | reverse complement strand
TAAAAAAATTACGGACAAAAAAGAAATTAAAAAAGAAATTGCCGAAAAAAAAAATTTAAAGGAGGAAGTTATGGCAAACATGGTTTTAAAGGAATTACCGAAATTTGAAATGACGGCATTTAATGCGGAGACAGGGAAATTTGTTAAGGTAACCGACGAACAGTACAGGGGCAAATGGGGCGTAATCTGCTTTTACCCTGCAGATTTTACCTTTGTATGCCCCACCGAAATTGCGGCTATGAACGCAAAACTTGATGAATTGAGAAGCATGGGCGTTGAAGTACTCGCGATTTCAACCGACACTCAATATTCGCACAAAAGGTTTGTTGAAACAGAGCCTTTGCTTAAAGACTTGAAAATGACAATAGGCGCAGACCCGACAGGCGAAGTATCAAGGGCTTTCGGCGTTTACATTGAAGGCGAAGGGGTTGCTTTAAGGGGAAGGTTTATTGTTAACCCTGACGGTATTATTGTTGCCGAAGAAACAATTGCACCTTCTGTAGGCAGAAACGTTAACGAATTAATCAGGCAGATTAAGGCATGGCAGCACGCTTATAAAACAGGGGAAGTGACCCCGGCAAACTGGAAACCGGGAAAGAAAACACTTCCCGTTAATACGGACGAAGAAAAGATGACCGGCAGGGTCGGAGACTACGTAACAATAGAAGAGATCCTTTCATAAAGGTTGTTAACATTAAAATTCAGGGGGTTGATGCCCCCGTTTTTTTTGGTTAAAATTCTTGAATTATCATATTTAATCTATAAACAGAAACGTTTTTATCGTAAAAAAACTTTAATTTTTTTAAAAATCATTTAGAATTTAAGGATTGAGGAGTTTTTATGAAACTTGCGGTAATCAGCGATATTCACGGAAATATTGAAAAGTTATACACAGGCGGAAAGAAGTTAAAAGAATGTGACGCTATTACGATATGCGGGGATATTTCTAAGCACGGAGATTTAAATGAAATTAAAAAGGTTATTGGCGAAATAAAACAGGTTAACAAAAATATATTTGCAATACCGGGAAATATGGACGGAGAAAATGCCGTTGAGGTGCTTGAAGATTTAGGTGTGAACGTACACGGCAAAAAAATTGATTTTAAAGGATATTCATTTATAGGATGCGGCGGCTCAACCACAACACCGTTCGGTACACCGTTTGAACTTGACGAAAATATTATTTTCAACTGCCTGAAAGAAAAGATTGAGTCCCCTAAAAAAACCGTTATTATTTGCCACACCCCTCCGTATAAGACAAAAACAGACAGAACTATGTTCGGGGTGCACGTGGGAAGCAAAAAATTAAGAAAACTTATTGAAGAAAAAAAGCCTCTTTGCTTCCTTTGCGGACACATACACGAATCTGCAAGCACTGATTTTATAGGGGGCACATTAATTTTAAACCCCGGTCCCTTTAGAAGAGGAGGAATAGGATTTGTAGAAATAGAAGTAAATGAGATTAAAGGAAGGATTGAAAAGGTTTAATGGATAAGGAAAGCAAAAAGATCCGTTCAATGTTTAACAATATCTCCCATAGATACGATTTTTTAAACCATTTTTTTAGTGCAAATGTAGATAAATTATGGCGAAAAAAAACGGTAAAGGCACTAAAAGGGGAAAAGACAGAAAGAATTCTTGACGTTGCCTGCGGGACACTTGATTTAGCGGTTGATTTCGCAAAAACATACCC
>JALWHA010000133.1:0-37206 GCA_027038695.1 Acidobacteriota bacterium | reverse complement strand
ATTATAGGAATTGATTTTGCGGAGAAGATGCTGGAAAGGGGAATAAACAAAATCAAAGGGGAAAAGATCTACCCGATTCAAGGTGACGGAAGCAAACTGCCATTTAAAGACAACTGCTTTGACGCTGTTTCAATTGCATTCGGGATTAGAAACTTTGAAGATATGGAAAGGGGGTTAAAGGAGTTTAGAAGGGTTTTAAAACCCGGCGGAATACTTTTAATTTTAGAGTTTACCCCCAACAAAAACCCTTTTTTTAACTTCTATACCGGTTATTTGATGCCTTTTTTAGCCAAACTCTTTAACTCTGACGGCTCTTCATACAAATACCTGCATAAATCCGTTAAGGAATTTCCCAACGGTGAAAAATTAAAAGAAATAATAGAAAAACAGGGGTTCAAAGATGTTAAATTTTTCAAACTCCCATTCGGGATATCCCTGCTCCACAAGGGATACAAATAGCAAAAAAAAACCTTTTGAAGTTATTTTAGTTGATGCAGACGATACATTATGGGAAAATTATTTCTATTTTGAAAAAGCAAGGGAAACCTTTCTTAACTTTATGGAAAAGCGGGAATTTAACAGGGAAGAAGTAAATTATTATTTAGACCATTTTGATACCAAAAGGCTTGAAGAGATAGGATTCGGCAGCCACGGTTTTAAAAAAGCAATGGAATTCACTATTGAACACTTTTATAAACAAAAAAATAAGGGCACTTCTGAAACTGAAAAGGATTTTTTGGAAAAAATAAAAACCTTTATATATAATCAGCCTTCAATACCTTATCCCGGAGTTAAAGAAACCTTAGAGTATTTGAAAAAAAGGTACAAACTGATTCTATTAACCAAAGGAGAAGAGGAAGAACAACTAAAAAAAGTTCAACGATCCGGGCTTTCACAATACTTTAATGCCTGCATAGTATTAAACGATAAAACGGAAAAACATTACAAGGATTTAATAGTTAGGTTAAAATTAAATCCCGAAAAAAGCGTGATGGTAGGCAACTCACCTAAATCAGATATTAACCCTGCGGTAAAAGCGGGAATGTACGGAATTCTTATCACAAAAGAAAAACAATGGGCATATGAGGAAGAAGATTTAATTGATTCGGAGAAAATAATAGTCGTTAACTCCTTTAAAGAACTAACCAATATTTTATGAATAAAAGGATATTCTCCGAAAACATAACCAAGACTATTTTTTACCTTTATATCCCTATTTTTGCGACAATGATGCTTCAATCCCTTTACGGGATTATAGACACAATTTTTGTCGGGAAATTAGGCGCAAACGCTCTTGCGGGGGTAGGCCAGTCAAATACTATTTTAATGTTCGTATTTGCCTTTATGGCTTCGGTTTCAATCGGTTCAACCTCTTTAATCGCAAGACAGTTAGGGGCTAAAAAACAACAAGAAGGGAACAAAACCGTTAATCAATCCCTTATTTTAGGGTCCGCTTTGTCTGTTATTTTTTTCTTCCCATTGTTCTTTTTCACAAAACCCCTTTTGCTTGCCATTAATACCAATTCTCAAATATTTCCCGATGCAAGCGCATACCTCAAAATAAGCGCATTTTCACTGCTTTTTGTCTTTGTTAACTTTATGATCAATTCGCTTTTAAGGGGAGCGGGGTATGTAAAACCTTCTTTCTTTTTAATGGCCGTTAGCAATATCATTAATGTTTTTTTAGATTATGCAATGATATTCGGGCATTTCGGCTTTCCTTTTTTGGGGGTGAAGGGTGCGGCATACGCAACATTGACAGCAAGAATTATAGGCAGTATTTTAGGAGTTATTATTCTTCTTTCAAAGAAATACGGAATCACCTTCCACAAAAGTTTTATGCCTGATTTTCAGATAATCAAGCAGATACTTGAAGTAGGGTTTGTCGCATCTATTATGGGTATTAGCCGGACTGTATCGTCTTTAATTTTTATTGCATTAGTGGCCACTTTAGGGACAAAGGTGTTAGCATCTCTACATGCGGGAATGTATGCAGAATCTCTGTCACTTTTTTCGTCAATTGCCTATTCAACTGTTGCAACCACTGTTGTCGGACATTATTTAGGGGCTGAAAGGTTTGACAGAATCAAAGAAATTTGTAGAAAACTTCTGTCATTCTCGGCATTAACAGGATTGATCTTCGGTATATTGTTTTTCACTTTAGCACGGCAGATTGCAAGATTGTTCACTCAAGATACAACCGTAATTTACTATATGACAAAACTGCTAAAAACTATTGCTTTCACCGAAATGTTCTTATCAATGGCTTTTGTTTTCGTCGGTATATACTATGCCGCAGGTTATATGGCCGTACCTCTTAAAGCAAATATAATTTCCTTCTGGTTGGTCAGGCTCGGGTTTTGCTATACATTTGTTAAATTTTATCCGGAAAAACCCGAATTAATATTCCTGTCAATGGCTCTTTTAAATATAGCGTATTCCCTGATAATGTACGTTAATTATAGAACAGAAAATTACTTAAATTACTACAAATCTAAAAAAACATAAAAGGAGGCATTATGGAAGAAAGGGTGCATCTACTTAAAGAATTGGGGAGAATTGCCTCAAATATACTATTAAACCATTACGGTAAAATTGAAAGCTATGAATTTAAAGGAAGCGTAGATATTTTAACGAAAGCGGATAAAGACTGCGAGAAGACTGCAATTGAAAAGATATTATCTCAATTTCCTAAAGATTCCATATTAGCGGAGGAATCCGGAGAAACAAAAAACTTTTTAAAGAGCGAGTATCTGTGGATTATAGACCCGTTGGACGGAACCACAAATTTTGCACACGGATACCCGTTCTTTGCATTTTCTTGTGCCCTGCAGAAAAACGGAGAAACAATTGCAGCATTGGTAGAAATTCCTTTTTTAAAAGAAACCTTTTTTGCAAAAAAAGGGGAAGGTGCTTTTTTGAACGAGAGAAGAATAAGGGTTTCAACGGTTACCGAGTTAAAAAAATCACTTCTGGTTACAGGGTTGCCATACTTCAGGGCTAAAGTTATTGACGGCCTGCTTGAAAAAATGAAAAAAGCCGTCTTAAACGGCCAGGGGTTAAGAAGAGGAGGCGCCGCTGCTGTTGATCTGTGCTATATAGCATGCGGCAGGCTTGACGGATACTTTGAAATAGGGCTAAAACCGTGGGATACCGCTGCAGGTGTTTTAATTGTTGAAGAAGCCGGAGGGAAAGTCACCAATTACTCCGGAGGGAAATTTTCTATTTACGGTGAAAATATTGTTGCTACAAATTCTTTAATCCACAATGAGTTAATTGAAAAGGTACTTAAATAAAAAAGCCCCCGAACAGGGGGCCTCACTTAAAAAAATATTAAAATTTACTTTCTATTCAAGATAGCGTCTTTAACCTTGTTTATATCTTCATCAGTAATAATTGTACTGAATATATTTCCGTCTTTATCCTGCCTGACAACAAATATCTTCGGGAATTTTACAACATCCCCAAACCTGTCAAATGTAACATCCCCTGCAATACCCTTATATCCCTTGGTTTGCTGCAACCTTCTCAAGACATCATCTGATCTCGGAGATTTTTCATTTGCTTTGGCCGCAATCCTCAATGCGTCATATGCGTTTGCGGCATATACATCAGGCTCATGGCCGCATCTGTCAACGAAATCTTTTACAAATCTCTTTATATCTTCCCTTGTGCTTTTCGGGTCAAACTGGGCTTTAGCGTAAACAAGGCCTACTGCGGTATCCCCCAACTGTTTGAGAAAAGCGGATCTTCCGATTGAAGAAGAAGCAAACTTAAAAATATTAACATTTTCTTCCTGTAAGGCTTTAAGAAGCATCTTTGCATCGTCGGGATATGAACACATAACAAGCGCTTCGGGGTTTAATTCCTTAACCTTTTTTGCAATTGTCACAAAATCATCATAAATGGCATCGGGAGAATACCTTATAACGTCTTTTACATCCATATCGGCTGTATTTCTTGCAATCCTTAAAATCTCGTTGGAAACACCGTAGCCATACTGGTTTTTAACGGCAATAACTACTACAGACCTTATAAGCATCTTATTAAACATTACATCAGCAAGTTTTTTAGCCTCAATGGTATCTGACGGATATACCCTGAAAGTATAATCATTGCCTTCTTGAGTAAGCTTCGGTGTTGAAGCAGTAGGAGATACAAAAGGTACTTTATATTCTTGAGCCAAAGGAGCAACAGCAAGAGCAACTTCACTTGCACACGGACCCACAATTACGCTTACCTTGTTTTCTTTTACAAGTTTTTCGTATGCATCCTTGCCTTTATCCGGCATTCCCATTGAGTCTTCATAATACACTTCAACTTTCTTACCTTTAATCCCGCCTTCGGCGTTTACATGCATTTTTGCTATTTCAATAGCACATTGAATATCTTTACCTATAGGAGCAAGAACACCTGACAGGGGAACAATAGCCCCGATTCTAATAGTCTTATCCTTTTTACAACCTGTTGTGGATACTACCGCTACCATCAACCCGATAGCCATTATTACCGCAAGTAACTTTTTCATTTTTCCTCCCGATTAATTAATATATTACAGAAAAAACATACCAAAATAAGCAAATACTGTCAATCTTAAACAAAAGTTAACTACTTTAATTTTCCGCCTAAAACATTTGCCGCCACTAAAACAGGATCCCATACTGGGGAGAACGGCGGCGCATATGCAAGATCAAACATAGAAAATTCCTTTACAGTATTTCCGTTAAATATCGCTGTCGCAACTATATTTATCCTATGAGCAACCCCGGTTTTCCCTATCATCTGACAACCTAACAACTTCCCTGTTTTTTTATCGCCTATCATGGCAACCTGAATTGGGTATTTGTATTTGTAACCGTGTGCCGACGAAGAAGCCGTTATCGAAACCTCAACAGGGTCAAAACCTTGTTCAAACGCTTCACTTAAAGTTAAACCGCAACTTGCAACCTCTTTGTCAAAGAGTTTAAATTCGGCGCTTTTTATTGCCCCCGGGAATCTTGTTAACTCCCTTGCTGCATTTAAGCCCGCTACCCTGCCGTGTTTGTTTGCTACCGTTCCTAAAGGCACATAGATTTTTCTATTGGTTATTCTGTGAATGCTTTCGGCACAATCTCCCGCAGCATAAATCCCCGAAACCGACGTTTCCATTTTGCTGTCCACCGCAATGGCTTCGTTAACACCCAATTCTATGCCTGATTCTTTTGCAAGTTTGGAATTAGGCTTTACACCTGTTGCAAGGAGGACAATATCAGCGTCAAATTCAGCCTTATCGGTTACAACTTTTTTATCGTCAATTCGTTCCACTTTAGTATTAAAATATGCTTTCACTCCGTTATCTTCAAGGGTTTTCAAAATTAAATCTATAATCTCAGGATTGTAATTTGGCATAGGTTTTTCAAGCATTTCAAGAATGGTTACATCCATGTCTCTTTCTCTAAAACTCTCCGCCATCTCCAAACCTATATACCCTGCACCTACTATAACCGCTTTTTTGGGATTGTTCTCCGCAATAAATTTCTTTATAGCAATCCCGTCATCTAATGTCCTCAAAGAAAACACATTTTCATTATCAACCCCCGCAATTGGAGGTTTAACCGGAGATGCCCCCGTGGCAATTATGAGTCTGTCATAGTTTATAGATTTCTCCTTCCCGCTTATTAAATCCTTGTAAAATACCCTTCTTTCATTTACTGAAATACCAATAACAAGGTGATTAGTCCTAACATCAATCCCCCTTTTATTTTTAGCGTCTTCAACCGTTAAAACAATTAAATCTTTATAGTTCCCGTCAGGGTTTGAAATATAGTAAGGCATACTGCAGGCACCGTATGAAATAAATTCGCCTTTCTCAAAAACAATAACCTCCGCACCAGGTTCAACCTTTCTAATCCTGCTTGCAGCACTCATTCCTGCTGCAATACCGCCGATAACAACATATCTATTCTTCATCCTTCACCACCTTGGTTTTTATTTTTACATTATTGTTTTCTTCCACCATACGGATCTGCAATCTGGCGTTTCTATGCTTCTCCTGGATCATTTTAAACCTGTCAAACACTTTTTTCTTGAAAACCTCATAGGGCACTTTTACCTGTTTATGCTGAGATTCAAGCCTATTTTTATACTCAGTATATATCTTTTTTAACTTTTTTTCTTCAGATGCTATATCCTTAATTACAACCTTTTCCTCTTTCTGCATTACTCCTTTATTAATTTCTTTTGCGTCCTGCAATGGTACAGTAATCACCCCTTTTTCCTTTAACTCTTCGTATTTCTTCTCCTGAACATCTCTCATCCTGTTATAATTAATCCTCTGAACATTGTACCTGGCAAGCAGGTTTTCAAACCTGAACTTCTGTGAATACTTTTTAAAGGGAAGCCTTCTTAACATCTTAATTAACTCTTTCACTTTTTGTTCGGCAAATTCAATATTAACATCAGACATATGTGCAAGTTCCCTGTTGTATTCAATTCTCAATCTTTTAATTTCCCTTTCTAAATTGGCAAGAAGTAAATCAATATCCCTTTCTTTGTCCATTTTTCCCTCTTCTTTTATCCCATATTTATTTTAATACATTTTTAAGAATTTATTATTTTTTTATAAATAAACTCTAATACTTTGCCTTTTTCATGTACAACATTTAAATCAAATAAACTTTTATAAAAAAACCTTCCATACCATTTTTGCTGGATTCTTTTATCCAGGATGATAAAAACACCTTTATCGTTTTCATCTCTTATCAACCTTCCCATTCCCTGTTTTAACTGTAACACCGCAAGAGGTATTGCGTAATTTTTAAATGAATTTTCAATCCTTGAAGACTTTTCACTAAATACCGGGTCGTCAGGCCTGTTAAAAGGTAATCTGTCTATAATAACGCAGGACAGGTCTTCCCCCCTTATATCCACTCCCTCCCAGAATGAAAAACTCCCGATTAAAACGGAATTCTCCTCCTCTTTAAACCTTTCTATTAAAAAAGCATTACTCCCTTCCCCCTGAACAAGTACATTCAAATTGTTATATTTTTTCAAATATTCGGCAAAAAGCTTAACGTTTCTTAAACTTGTGCAAAGGAGAAAAGTTTTTCCCCCGATTTTCTCAATAATATCTACAATATGTTCAACCGATTCTTCCACAAAACCGTTTGCGGCTACATCAGGAATATTTATTGGAACATATAGAAGAGTATTTTCCTTATAATTAAAAACAGAGGGGAAAATGTATTCTTCAGCCCGGTCAAGACCTATGCTTTTTTTAAAAAATTGGAGAGAATTTCCGACTGAAAGGGTTGCGGAGGTAAATATTACGCAGGGATAGTATGCGGTAAAAAGATTGGATAATTTTTCTGAAACATCAAGGGGAATATTGCGAAACATCAAACTCTTATCTTCAATTTGATAGAAAGAAACAAAGTCTTTGTTATCAATCAAGTCCACAAAATTAATAAAATTGCCGGCCCTTTTTACTAAATTGTTTTTAAGTTCAAAATCCTCTTCGTCAATAAGTTTTAAATCTTCAATTAACATAGATATGGTCTCTTTTAAAATTTTAAAGTATCGTTTTTGTTCACCTGTTATTCTGCCGGCTTGTTCATTTTTATTTAGTTTCAAATTCTCCTTTTCATAGAGGAAATCAAACTGTTGTACATACTTTAACCTTAACTCAGCAGGAAGTTGATTAAAAAAAATAGCAAGCATCCTTAATGAAAATGATTCCCCGAATTGAACAGACGCTATATTTTCAAATTTGTGTGCTTCGTCTATAACAACCACATCTACAGGAGGAAGTATGCTACCGAAATCGGAAGATTTAATAGCAAGGTCAGAAATAAACAAATGGTGATTCACCAATATTATATCCGCGTCAATACACCTTTTTCTTGCCCTGTAAAAAAAACATTCCTTAAAATGAGGACAGTTTTTCCCTGTGCAGAAATTTTTATCCGCATTAATCTTTCTTATTGCGCTATCAGAAACAGAAACATCCTCAATCTCAGAAAAATCCCCTTTCTCGGTAAACCCTATCCATTGAGAAATTAGGTTATATAAATCTTTTTCCCTTTTAACATCAGTCTTATTTTTTTCATTAAAAAACCTTAAAAGGCAGAGGTAATTCTGCCTCCCTTTTAAGATTTCCACCTTAACGTCCTTATCAAACAACTCAGAGATTAAAGGGATGTCTTTCTCAAAAAGTTGGTGTTGCAATACAATGGTGGCGGTAGATATAATCGCTTTTTTATCTTTATGAAATATAGGGAGAAGGTAGGCAAAGGTTTTCCCTACCCCGGTAGGCGCCTCAATTACCAGAGGGGAAGACCTATCAATAGCCGAACTTATTTTCTCGGCCATCTTTATTTGGGATTCTCTCTCTGAAAATCCTTTAATATGTTTAGATAATAATCCGTTTTTTAGAAAAAAATCTCTCATTCATTTTCTTGTAAATTTGAAACATAGTAAGCAAGCATTTCAAGTAATGCCCTGAAATCGGCACATACCGTTTTCACATTATCAGGCACTGAAATCCTTGCCGGGGCAAAGTTCATTATTCCTCTTACTCCCGATTCAACAAACAAATCTGCTACTTTTTGAGCCGCTCTTGCCGGTACCGCGATTATTCCCATATCAACCTTAAGTTCTCTTACCTTATCAGGCAACTCTTTAATATGAAAAACAGGTATTTTATTATCCCCGTACGTCCTGCCCACCTTTCTTGCATTACTGTCAAACATGGCCACAATCCTGAAAGAACCTTCGTTAAACTTAGGGTAATGAGCAAGGGCCTTTCCTAAATTTCCCACCCCCGCAATCGCGACATTGTAAACCCTTTGCAAACCTAAAATCATTTTTATCTTTTCAATAATCTCGTCAACGTTGTAGCCTACCCCCCTTTTCCCGAAGGTGCCGAAATATGAAAAATCTTTTCTAATTAAATCGGAGTTCAAGTTAAACCTTTCAGCCAACTCCTTTGAAGACACAAAATCGTAACCCTCTTCTTTCAATTGAATAAAACACCTTAAATAAAGAGTCAGCCTTCTTGCTACAACTTCCGAAACGCAGGAACAGTATTTTTTCAATTCTTTTTCGTTCATATTAATACCTTTGCAGCCAAAATTGCAAATTTATTAATGCCTTGCGGAAATAATCCGAAATAAATCACACCGGCCGCACAAATTAGCAAAAGAGTTAGCGTTAAAAAACTGAATTTAAAATCCCTTTCTTCGGGATTTTCCTTCATATACATCACTACAACTACTTTAAGATAATAGTAAACAGAAATCAACGAACCTAAAATACCTATCAATGCCAAAATATACTGCTCTTTAACAATTAATGATTTAAAGATGTAAAACTTACCGACAAAACCTATAGTTGCGGGAATTCCTGCCAAAGAGAACATAAATACGCTTAAAAGTATTCCGAACAAAGGATACTTATACCCCAAACCCCTTAAATGGTTGTAATCAACATAATCATTGTCTCCGTCTTTAAGAAGCGCCAGACTTCCGAAAGCCCCTATATTGATTAAAAGATAACCTGCAAGGTAAAAAAGTATGGAAGAAATCCCTTCTATTGAAAAAGCAACTATAGCCATTAAAAGATATCCTGCGTGTGCTATTGAAGAGTAAGCAAGCATCCTTTTGACGGAATTCTGAACCAAAGCCCCGAAATTGCCTATTAAAACAGTTAAAGCGGCAATTACAAATAATCCCTTCTCCCATAATCCAAACATATCGGGGAAAGCGATATAGAAAATCTTTACCAGAATGACAATTGCGACCGCTTTAGGAGCAATTGACATAAAAGCGGTAACAGGCGTTGGCGCGCCTTCGTACGCATCAGGAGTCCACATATGGAAGGGAGCTGCGGACGCTTTAAAACCTATTCCCACCATTAAAAATAAAAGGCCTAACTTAAACAACTCGTCAGACTTTTTCACAATCAAAATATCTTTGAAAACAACACTTCCCGTTGCTCCGAAGATAACCGCTATTCCGAAAAGGAAAAAGCCCGATGCAATTGAACCTAATATAAAGTATTTCAAAGCACCTTCAACAGACCTTTCCTTATACCTCAAATAAGCAACGGTAGCGTAAAGGGGAATAGAAGTTAATTCAAGCCCGATAAACAAATTTATAAGATTATTGGTATTCACCATAACAAGTAAACCTGTTATTGAAGCCAAAACAATCGCGTAAAACTCGGGATGCTTAAACTCTTCCCTGTTCAAATACCCTTCAGCAAGAACCAAAGATGCTATGCCGCAAACAAGCACAAGTATTGAAAGGTAGATATTAAATGCATTGAAATATATCATTCCGTGCATATAATCAAGGCTTCTGTAAGTCAAATTAGGCATAAGTTTCACAAAATAATAAAGATCACCGAAAAGGAACAAAGAAGCAATAACGCCTGCATAGTGTTTCACCTTCTCGTTTAAAACTCCCATAAAAGACAGGACGATTATCCCCCCTGTAAGAATCAAATAGGGCATTAGCATGAAGTAATTTATTGAAACATTCATTTTATACCCCCCTCATTATCAATCACCATTGCCACCTGCTTTGATTTAAACATATTTAAGTAGTAATCCACCGATTTTTGCATCCTTTTAAAGAAAAAGTTAGGATAAAGCCCTATCCAAAATATCATAATGACAAGCGGAATGAGATATGCAACCTCCCTTGTCTTTAAGTCCTCAAGTTTTTTATTTTCATCAGACGGTTCGGTATTAAAGAAAACCCTCTGATACATCCAGAGCATATAAACGGCACCTAAAATAACCCCTGACGCGGCAAAAGCTGTATAAATCCAGGCATGGTTCCAGGAAGACTTGAAGGTACCTAAAAGTATTGAAAACTCTCCTACAAAGCCGTTTGTGAGCGGCAATCCTATTGAAGATAAAGTCACTATCATAAAGAAAACCGCATAAACAGGCATAACCTTCGCTATTCCGCCGTACTCGGCAATAAGCCTTGTGTGTTTCCGCTCATAGACAATCCCGACTAAAAGGAACAATGCACCTGTTGAGATACCGTGGTTTATCATCTGCAAGATTCCGCCCTGCATACCGTAAACCGTTAAGGCAAACAAACCTAACATAACATAGCCTAAATGGGAAACAGAAGAGTATGCAACGAGTTTCTTAATATCCTTTTGCACCATTGCAACCAATGCCCCGTAGATTATTCCTATTATGGCAAGGACAATGACATAGGGTGCAAACTTAACCATTGCGTTCGGAAACATAGGCATAGCAAACCTTAAAAAACCGTAAGTTCCCAATTTCAACAATACGCCCGCAAGGATAACCGAACCTGCGGTAGGTGCTTCCGTATGAGCATCAGGCAACCAGGTATGAAACGGAAAGATAGGAACCTTAATGGCAAAAGCAATTGCAAACCCGGCAAACAGATAAATCTGTTCTTTCAAACTAAAATGGTACGAGTAAACCTTAAACAGGTCAAAGGTTCCAACAGTTTTGTAAATATACATAATGCCGAGAAGCATAAGGAGTGAACCTGCCATGGTATAGATAAAAAACTTTATTGCCGCATAAATCCTTCTCTCGCCTCCCCAGACGCCTATAATAAAGTACATCGGTATTAGCATTATCTCCCAGAATACATAAAAGAGAAACAGGTCAAGGGATACAAGAGAGCCTAAAATTCCAACTTCAAGCAAAAACATATGAATATAAAAAGATTTAACCTTTTTTGTTATCCCCGAATAGGTTGAAAGAAAAATTATAGGCATTAAAAACGTAGTAAGCAAAACAATAAAAAGGCTTATCCCGTCTATGCCTATAAAGTATTTTGACTTCAGAAAGTTTGTGGCAATCCAATTCGCCCTTTCAACAAACTGAAGTTTATACATTGAATAATCAAAATTTAAAAGAAGTTTCAGGGATATTAAAAAGTGAATAAGGGAAAAAATCACCCCGAAAACCTTAATCCCCTTTTCTTCTTTAGAGGGGAAAAACAATAGAATAAGAACTGCAAGCAACGGAAAAAAAGTAACCAGACTTAAAAAGTGATTCTCAAACATAACAACCCCTCACACTAAAAGAAAATCCAGAATAGTATCAGTATTCCGCCCAGCATTGTTAACGCATAAACCTTTACTGCACCGTTCTGATACAGGGAGTAAATCTTGCCCACACACCTTGCAAGGTTTGCGGAAAGGTTAACAGCCCCGTCTATTATTACCGTATCTATAAATAACCAGCAAAATTCTCCAATCTTTTTAACAGGATTAACAATTAGAGCGAAATAGATTTCGTCAACATAGTACTTGTTTAAGAGAATTTTATGGAAATAACCGAATGTATTTGCCAATTTTGAAGGTGCGTCCGTC
Source organism: Acidobacteriota bacterium (assembly GCA_027038695.1). Classification (GTDB taxonomy): domain Bacteria; phylum Acidobacteriota; class Holophagae; order Thermotomaculales; family Thermotomaculaceae; genus Thermotomaculum. The sequence continues at coordinate 24,852 of JALWHA010000133.1, read as the reverse complement.
TTTCTTCCGTAAAGGAATTTTGCAAATAACCAGCCTATAATTGCAAGGCCCACCGAAACAAACATCAATGTCCATTCCATTGAAATATTGTGCATAAAGTGTAACCCGCCTATATTTTCAACCATAGGCTCTAAGTAGTGTTCAAGCACGTTCGGCAGGTGAAATATATGGGGAAATCCGAGCCAGCCGCCTACAACGGAAAGAAATGCAAGCGACATTAAAGGCACCGTCATAACCGAAGGAGACTCGTGTAAACCCTCCTCTTCGTTTTTACCCCCTCTAAAATCCCCTAAAAACGTCAGATAAACAAGCCTGAACATATAGAAAGAGGTAAGCACAGCGGCAAAAGCGCCTATTGCCCATAAAATCTTATGATCTGAGGCAAATGCTTTCCACAAGATCTCGTCTTTTGAGAAAAAACCTGCAAAAGGCGGAAATCCTGCAATAGCCAGTGTAGCAATTAAGAACGTCCAGTATGTTTTAGGCATATACTTCTTTAAGCCACCCATATTTCTTATATCCTGCGGGTCTTTATCATGAATCCCCGCATGGTGATATGCGTGGTGCATAGCGTGAATTACCGAACCTGAACCTAAAAATAACAAAGCTTTAAAGAATGCGTGAGTTAAAATGTGAAAAAAACCAGCAATAAAAGCGCCTACCCCTAAAGCAAGGAACATATAACCTAATTGAGATACCGTTGAGTATGCGAGAACTTTCTTTATGTCGTTTTGCACCGTACCTATTGTTGCCGCAAATAGCGCGGTTAAACCTCCGACCCAGGCTATAGTCAGCAAGGTAATCGGCGCAAGTTGAAATAAAAAGTTTAATTTAACAATCATATAAACACCTGAAGTAACCATTGTTGCCGCATGGATCAAAGCGGATACCGGAGTAGGCCCCGCCATAGCGTCAGGCAACCAGATATACAACGGGATTTGAGCAGATTTACCTGTTGCGCCTACAAAAAGCAGAATAGTCGCTAATGTTATAACCCCGAAAGTGTGTTCAGGGGTAAGCCCTGCAGACATGATCCCTTCCCTGATCTTGTCAAACTGTAATGAACCGAAAAGGGTAAATATCAGAAACATTCCGAGAATGAAACCGAAATCGCCGACACGGTTTACAATAAAAGCCTTTTTACCCGCATCTGACGCAACTTTTGTGGTGTAGTAAAACCCTATAAGCAAATATGAACATAAACCTACCCCTTCCCAGCCTACAAACATAAGTAAAAGGTTATCTGCAAGCACGAGGGTAAGCATCATAAAAACAAATAGGTTAAGGTATGCAAAGTACCTCCAATACCCCTCTTCTTCAGCCATATAGCCTATTGAATAAACATGAATCAGGAAACTGACGCCTGCAACCATTAAGGTCATTGAACCTGATAGCCTGTCAAACAGGTATGCAAAATTCACATTAAAGTCTCCGTAAGAAATCCAGGGAAACAACACATTTCTAACCCCGTGTTCGGAGAATTCGGCATTGCCGTTCATCTGAACAAAAATGACACAGGCCAGAAGGAATGACAAAAGAATGGCTCCGCTTCCGATAATTCCTATAACCTTCCTCGGCAGTTTTCTGCCGAACAACCCGTTAATTAAAAAACCTATCAACGGGAATACGGGGATTAACCATACATATCCAGTCATAACATCATCCCTTCAAAAGTTTTATTTCGTCAACTTCTATTGTTTCTCTCAACTTAAAGTAAGCAACCACCAACGCTAAACCTACCGCAGCCTCAGCAGCGGCTATGGCAAAGATAAAAAACACGAAAATCTGACCGTCAACATTGCCCATAAACCTTGAAAAAGCAACGAATAACAGGTTTACCGAGTTTAATATCAATTCAATGCACATTAAAATAGTAATGATATTCCTTCTGATTAAAATACCAACAATACCTATTGTAAACAACACCGTGCTTAAAATTGCGTAATCTGCCATTGCAACCATAGTTACACCCTCTTCTTTGATAAAAATACCGCCGCAACCATTGCCGCAAGCAACAGGAGAGAGAGCAGTTCAAAGGGGATAAAGTACTTGCTAAACATAACATCGGCAATGGTTTCAACATTGTTTTTCATACCGCCTACCGCACTCATCTTTGTGTAAGAAAGCAGTATCTTGCTTTTCAAAAACGAAAGGTAGATAAAAACACCTATTAAAATTCCGCCCACCACGGATATAAAAGTTACAAACTTGTTTCTTCTTGACGGCTCTTCCCGGTGTTGATTTAATAGCATCAAAACAAACAGGAATAAAACAATAATCGCCCCTGCGTAAACAACTAACTGCATAGCGGCGATAAACGGGGCTGAAAGAGTAAGGTAGATACCGGAAATAGCCACAAACGAAAGTAACAGGTACAGCCCGCTTACAATAGGCCTGTCAGACAATATAACCATAACGGCGGCAAACACCGCTATAAAACTTAGAATCCAGAACGCCAACTGCATTTTATTCCCCACCTTCTCTTTTAGTTTTTATCAAATCCTCAATTCCTATAATGCCGGATTCCCTTGAGGTATGTATAATCTCGTAATGGTTTGTTAAAACAATGGCATCTTTCGGGCAAGCCTCTTCACAGAATCCACAGTAAATACACCTGTGCAGATCTATCTTAAAAACTTTAGGAGCCTTTTCCTTGGGGTGTTCCTTATCAAAGTCTTCAAGGTCGTCAGGCTCAATGTAAATTGCGTCTGCCGGACAGGCTGTCGCACAACAAAAACAGGCAACACACTTTAAAGTGCCGTCCTCATAAGTATTCAACCTATGCAAACCCCTGTACCATTCGGGAATATCCTCTTTCCTTCTGTCAGGGTACTCAATAGTGTACCTCTTTGACGGGGGAGTAAACAGGGTTTTAAAGAAGTGAGAAATTGTTATCCCCATTCCCTTTAAAACAGCGGGAAGGTAAATCTTATCCCATAATTTCAGTTTTACGTCTTTCTTCAAAGCCATCTCTTACCCCCCGTATGCGTAAAAAAGAGCAACTATAACAAGGTTAATCAACGATAACGGCAACATTATTTTCCAGCCTAAACGCATCAATTGGTCGTATCTGAACCTCGGCAATGTCCATCTTATCCATATAAAAGTCCAGAGAACAAACAAGAGTTTTATTACAAAGGCAACAATAGAACCTGCGACGGTTGAATCAAGATAGGGGAAATGCCACCCGCCTAAATAAAGCACAACAAAAAACCCTGAAGCTGTAATCATATTTGCGTACTCTGCAAGGAAGAACATAGAGAACTTCATACTCATGTACTCTGTATGGTAACCTATAATCTCCGATTCGCCTTCAGCAAAGTCAAATGGTAACCTGTTTGTTTCCGCAAACATTGAAACAAAGAAAACAATCGCTCCTAAAACTTGAGGGACAATATTCCACATACCGGTTTGAGAATCAATGATCTTATCAAGCCTCAAACTGCCTGCCGAAATAATAACCCCTACCACAGCAAGGGTCATTGCAAGTTCATAAGAAATCACCTGAGCGGAAGCCCTCATTGCGCCTAATATAGACCATTTGTTGTTTGAAGCCCAACCGCCGACAATTATGCCGTAAACCCCCATGCCTGCCAGAGCAAAGATATACAAAACCCCTATATTCGTATCCGGGGGAAGTATGCTTAGAAAGTAATGTACCCCGTTTTTAACAAAAGGCCTGCCGAACGGAATTGCAGCAAATGTCATTGTTGCGGGTATGAAGGATATTACGGGAGCAATCATATAAAGCGCCTTATCCACATAAAGCGGTAAAAGGTCTTCTTTAAAAAAAAGTTTTAATCCATCCGCAAGGGGCTGTCCCAAACCGAATATCCTTATCTTTCCGAAAAATGCGACCCTGTTAGGCCCTACCCTGTCCTGAATAAAAGCGGCACCCCTTCTTTCAGCCCACGTCGCAAGTGCAACCAGTGTCAACACGGCAACAAAAACAACAACCACCTTAAATACCATAAAAACCTGAGGATTTAGTAAACTTTCCATCATAACTCTAACCCTTCTGTCCCTAACTTCAGGTAGTTAAGGTCTCTATCTAATTGTTCTTTTGCAAAACGGGTAAACACCTCTTCTCCGCTCTTGAAATCCATTCCTAAAAATTCCCATATAGGCTTTGCACGGTACATATAATCAACCGCTTTATTTGAAAGTTGAATAAAATTCTTTTTATTGATATAACAACCGTTTTCTTCCACAAAAATAGGCGCGGGGAGAACCATATCGGCGTTTTTTCCGAAATCGGAAAGCATAGGTTCAAAAACAACAGAGAATGTCGCTCTCTTTAATACGCTTAAAATCCTCACCTCGCTCTTTGAGTGAACCTTCCCTATATTGTGGAGAAACAAGGCAAAGTCGTAATCAATTTCTTCAATTTCACCAACTTTAGGAAGTTTCATCAGTTTAAGCATTCTGTCGTTAGGCGATTTTTTCTCTTCAATAAACAGAGCCGGTTCCGGCAATTCCTTTCTGAAAGAAGAAGGCCTGAAAACATCAAAGCCCCTTTCTTTAGCAAAAAGGTAAGCCGCATAGTTTTCTTCAACTGAATGCAAAGGCGATAGAATAACCACACCCTTTCTTACATTCGTTTTATCTTTTAAAACCTCAACCGCTTTTTCAAAATCAACCTCTTCCCCTTCTAACACAGGGCTTTTAACTCTGTTTTCTTTATCATTGTAAAGTTTGTAAGAGTACCTTCCCTCGTCGCAAATAAAGTATTGCCCTAATTTCCTGTTTTCCGCAGTGTGAATCCTTACAATCTCGTCGTCGTCTCCGTCTAACAACTGCTTTCTATTAGAAACATCAACATAGATATTGCACCCTGCGGTACATCCCTGACATATGGCTTTAACCTTTTTAGTAAACCATACCCTCTTTTTAAACCTGAATTCGTTTAACCCTAACGCACCTACCGGACAAATATCGGATATATTTGATGCAAAAGGGTTATTGTCAAGACCTTCAGGGTTAACACAAACAATGTGAGCATGAGAGCCTCTTTCTACAGTAGTCAACTCATGGGTTTGTGTAATCTCTCTTAAAAACCTTACACACCTTGTGCAAAGTACACACCTGTTCGGGTTAAGGTAAATCTTTTCGCTTATCTTTTCAACTTTGTTCCTCTCTTTAGGAAACTCATACCTTGATTTCTGTCCACTGTGCTCATAGTAATAATCCTGAAGCCTGCATTCTCCCGATTTATCACAAATAGGACAGTCAAGAGGGTGGTCAAGGAGTATAAATTCAAGAACACCCTTTCTCGCTTCTTTAACAATCTCGGAATCTGTATAAATCTCCATACCGTCCGATACCCTTGTAGAGCACGCGGTCATAGGCTTTGGCATCCCCTTAACCTCAACAAGACACATTCTGCAATTACCCGCAATCGACAAAGCGAGATGATAACAGTAATGCGGAATTTCAATGCCTATCTCTTTCGCCGCTTCAAGGATTGTTTTTCCTTCTTCTACCTGATACTCTTTGTCGTTTATCTTTACACTAATCATATCCGCCACCTAAAATATGGGTATTTTATTTTCAACCATGCACTTTTTGTGCTCAATATGGAACTCAAACTCTTCCCTGAAACGCTCAATAGCAGGCTTGATGCACATAACTGCGGCATCTCCAAGAGGACATATAGTTCTGCCCATAATCTTGCCGCATATATCTAAAATCAAATCCACATCCCCTTTTTTGCCTTCGCCTTTTTCAATTCTATCTAATATCTTGTAAAGCCACGCGGTTCCTTCCCTGCACGGGGTACACTGACCGCAGGATTCATGAGCGTAAAACTTCGCAAGCCTTGTATAGGCCTCAACAATGCAGGTTTCTTCGCTCATAACAATTATTGCGCCTGAGCCTAACATTGAACCTACCTTTTTCAATGAATCAAAATCCATAGGAATATCAAGGTGCTCAGGCCCCAAAACCGGAGCCGAAGAACCTCCGGGAATTACCGCTTTCAACTTCTTCCCGCCGATAATCCCGCCTGCATGTTCAAAGATTATCTCTCTCAATGAAGTCCCCATAGGCAATTCAAAAACCCCGGGATTATTTACATGACCGCTTACACCATAGATCTTTGTACCGTTGTTTTTTTCTGGCCCTATTGTTAAAAACCAGTCCGAACCTTTTCTGATTATATCGGGAACGCATGCAATAGTCTCTACATTGTTTACCGTGGTAGGTTTCCCGAATAACCCGTACTGTGCGGGGAAAGGAGGCTTTAGCCTCGGTTGCCCGGGTTTGCCTTCAAGGGAGTTAATCAAACCGGTTTCTTCTCCGCATACATATGCTCCAGCCCCAAGATGAATATATAGATCAAAATCAAAACCTGAATTTAGAATATTTTTCCCCAGAAATCCCTTTTCATATGCCTCGTTAATAGCCTTTTGAAGGGTTTTAGCCACAAACTCAAATTCCCCTCTAATATAAATGTAACCGACGGTGGCACCTATTGCATACCCGCCGATAACCATACCCTCAATTAATTGATGAGGGTTTTCACTCATTATATATCTGTCTTTAAAGGTACCGGGCTCTCCCTCGTCCGCATTGCACACAAAGTACTTTTGCCCTTCCCCCTTAGGCATAAAACTCCACTTTAAACCTGTCGGGAATCCGGCACCGCCTCTACCTCTTAAATTAGAACGCTTAACCTCTCCAATTACTTCGTCAGGCTGCATTGTAAAGGCTTTTTTTAACCCTTCGTAACCGCCTAACTTGATGTAATTATCAATGCTTCTTACCTCAGGGTCAATCAGGTGTTTAAAGAGAACTATCTCAGACATCAAGCTCCCCCTTTCTGAGGGATTCTATTAAATCCTCTACTTTTTTTTCGTCAAGATTTTCAAAGTATCTTTCATTTACCTGTATAACGGGTGCTGTCCCACAAGAACCCAAACACTCTACTTCAGTTAAAGTGAACATTCCGTCTTCGGTAGTTTCTCCGGGTTTTATTCCCAAAATTTCTTCCAATTTGTCAACAAGCCTTCTTGCACCTAAAAGAGAACAGGAAATATTTGTACAGATCTGAAGGTGATACTTCCCTACGGGTTTTTTGTTGTACATTGTGTAAAATGTGGCAACGCTCAGCACATAAGCTACAGGAAGTTTTAGTGTTTCCGCAACAAGTTTAATTACATCTTCCGAAACATAACCGAATTTATCCTGAGCATAGTGCAGAAAAGGCAAAGTGCAGGCTCTGTTATTAGGATATCTTGCCCTTATCTCTTCAAGGTTTTTTACGTCACTTTCGTCAAATCTCAATGCCATTTTACCCCCCTACCTGTCCAGTTCGCCTGCAATTATGTTTAAACTTCCGAGTATAGCAACCGCGTCCGCAATCATATGGCCTTTAACCTGTTCATCAAAAGACGAAAAGATAGGAAAACACGGAGGCCTAACCCTTATTCTGTAAGGCCTTGCCTCTCCGTCTGAAACAATGTAAAAGCCCAATTCTCCGTTTGCCGCTTCCGTTGCGGAATAAACCTCACCTGCGGGAGGCTTTATCCCTTCCATAACCAATTTCATATGGCATATCAATCCCTCAATAGTATTGTAAACATCTTCCTTCGGAGGCAATGCTATCTTTGGGTCTTCAACGATAATCGGGCCTTCAGGAAGGTTTTCAATAGCCTGTTCCAATATCTTAACAGACTGCCTCATCTCTTCCACCCTGACAAGGTATCTGTCGTAAACGTCTCCCCTCGTTCCGATAGGCACTTCAAATTCGTAATTCTCGTATCCAAGATAGGGTTGAACTTTTCTGAGATCCCATTCAACCCCGCAAGCCCTGAGACAGGGGCCTGTGTAACCGTACGAGATGGCATCTTCAGCCGAGAATTCCCCCACACCTCTCGTCCTGTCATACCATATCCTATTTTTGGTCAATAATGCTTCCAATTCGTCAATCGCTTTGGGAAATTCTTTTATAAACTGCTTTATCAATTCAATTGTTTTGTCGTCTAAATCCCTTCTTACCCCACCAATTCTGGTATAAGAAGTGGTAAGCCTTCCCCCTGTCATTCTTTCAAAAATATCGTAAATAAACTCTCTGTATTTGAACAAATAGAGGAACGCGGTAAAGGCGCCAATATCAACAGCGTTAATCCCGACACAAACAATATGGTCCGCAATCCTTCCCAGTTCGCAGGCAATTACCTCAATTACCTGTGCCCTCGGGGGGGATTGAATACCTAAAAGTTTTTCAACCGCAAGGGTATAACCTACATTATTGTTTATGGAAGAAGTGTAATTCATCCTGTCAGTAAAGGGGATAAATTTTTGATATGTCCTGTTTTCGCCTAATTTTTCAACTCCCCTGTGCAAATACCCTATCTTTGTATCGCTCCCGACAATGGTCTCCCCTTCCAGCTCAAGGATAATATGCAATGTGCCGTGAGTAATCGGATGGGAAGGCCCCATGTTTACTATCATTCTATCGGTTTTTATATCCAGTTCTTTCTTTATATTAGTCATGGCAGTGTAAATTATCTCCTTCCAGAGGATACTCCTTTCTCAAAGGATGGCCTTTAAAGCCTTCCCACATAAGGATCCTCTTCAGATTCGGATGGTTCTTAAACTTCACGCCGAACATATCGTAAACCTCGCGCTCATACCAGTTTGCCGTTTTGTACAAGGAAGATACCGAATCAAGTTCCGGCCACTCTTCCTTCACAGGAACCTTGATAATTAGTCTTAAAAGCGGTTCCATAGAAAGCATGTTGTAGATTATCTCAAACTTGTACTCACGGTGAGGATAATGCACCGCCGTTAAATCAATCAGCATATTAAAGCCGTTCTCCTTTAACAATTGTAAAACCTCAACAATTTTTGAAGGATCTTTAAGGACAAGAAAAGTGTCCCCTCTCAAACCCTCCTGAAACTCAATTGCGTCAGCGAAGTATTTGGTCAGCAGGCTCATAATCTGTTTCATGGCTGATGTTCTCCAATCTTTTATAGAATTCTTCTATTCTTCTCTTTCTATCAATCAATGATTCGCTCTCAACAATTTTTTGAATCTGCATTAAACCTTTAATAAAAGCTTCAGGCCTCGGAGGACAACCGTTAACATAAACGTCAACGGGAATGATTCTGTCAATACCCTGCTGAACGGCATATGAACGGAAAAACCCGCCGGAACAGGTGCAGGCACCTATAGCCATTACCCATTTCGGTTCCGCCATTTGAGCATATATTTTTCGCAACACGGGCACCATTTTTCTCGTAATAGTGCCCATAACCATCATTAAATCACTTTGCCTGGGGGAAAACCTCATAGCCTCGGCGCCGAACCTTGAAAGGTCAAAATGGGAGGCCTGAACAGCCATGAATTCAATCGCACAACAAGCAGTACCGAATGGCATGGGCCACAAAGACCATTTTCTCGCCCAATTTACAGCCTTTGAAAGCTGAGTAGTGAATACGGTATCACCTAAAGCCTTTTCTATTCCCATTCCAGTGCTCCTTTCCACCAAACATAGAGATATCCCGCAAGAAGTACTATTAAGAAAAATACCATTTCTATAAGGATAAATTTCCCGGTGGTAATATACTTCTTATAAATAACCGCCCAGGGATACATAAACGCAATTTCAACATCAAAAAGTATAAACAACATTGCAATTACAAAGTATTTAACAGAATACCTTCTCCTTGCGTCCACTTGAATAAGGGGAGCACCGCACTCGTAAATATCCAATTTTTTGTCATGAGGTCTTTTAGGGCCCAAAAGAGCGGATAATCCCACCATAATAAAAGCGGTAATTACCGAAAGGCCCAATAAAAAGACAATAGGCTTAAAAAGTATTAGTTCCCCCATTTTCCCTTCCTTTATTGCCTGAACTGACCGTACAGTTTTTCGTAAGTCTTTAATGCTTTTTCAAGTTCCTTTTTATCACTCTCATAACTTGCAGGATATTGACCTGATTTTCTCTTTATCTCTTCGGCTTTCCTTATTCTGCCTTTTAACGTCATTATCCTATTGGCAAGTTTTCTTTTGTTCTCCTGTTCAATCTGCTTATTTTTCTTTTCAATTTCAAGGTTTTTCTCAAATTTTGCAATTATATCCTTAACTTCCTTTAATTCTTTCTTAAGATTCTTGTTGTTAGGGAATTTCTTCAAACCCTCTTTAACTGTATTTAAAGCAACCTTGCATTTTGATAGATTATTCTCCTTTTTACCGATTGCTAATTGAGCAGTAGCGACAAAATTATATATAAGAGTATTATTCATTCTCCCCTTAACCTTTAAAAGGTAAGGCAATGCCTTCTTATAGTCTTTGTTACCCATATAAGCGGAACCTAAGCCAAAAATAACATAAGTATCATTGGGATACTTTTTGTAAAGTTGAGAAAACAGTGAAATTGCTGTTGAATACTGCTTTGCTCCTAAATACGCATTAGCAAGATTAAGGTTCAATTTCTTGTCACCGGTAAAATACTTAAGACCCTTATTTGCTACGTCAACAGCCTGCAAATAGTATTTTTTCTTTGTATTTGCATCTCTTACTCTTCTTGCTTTGTTAATTAATGCATCGGTTAAGAGATAATAAGTCGCCTTTGATTTTGGGAACAACTGCATTGACTTTGTAAAAGATTTAATAGCGCCGTCCAGATTATTGTTATGTATGTATGCCATACCTAATTCAAACCAGGCTGAGGGGTTTTTCGGGTTAATTCCGGTTGAGTTTTTTAGGTCAATAACCGCCTTTGAAGAGTTTTTTAATTTATTCTCACATTTACCTTTCACATAATAAAACATCGCCTGAAATTCTGCAGGAGATTGCGGGATATATTTTGAACAGAGTTTGATCGCATCCCTGCACTTACCAGATGCAGCAAGAACTCTTGCCTCAAGAACCTTAACGGTAGGAAGTTCAACAACTTTTTTATCAGATTTCATAGCCGCATTTTCAGCCATTCTTAACATTTCAAGAGATGATTTATAATCTTTAAGTTTAAAATAGCACATAGCAGCCATATAAGAGGGGAAATACCAGTAACTATACTTTTCCGCGTCACTTTGGAACTGCTGCAACGCCTGTTTAATCTTTCCCTGTTTGTAAAGTTTGTAACCTAATTTGTAGTCGGCTTTAACAAAGTTAACGCTCAACAAAAAAACCATTAAAATAATCACCGTTTTTCTCATAATAACTCCCATATATATTATTTTTTTGCAGGTTTACTTTTTAAAATTTCTTTAAATTTAAGGGATAATTTTTTGGAAAATTCCTTCCCTTCTATTTCGGCAAGCGTAAAAAGAATATTGTTAGCAAAATCGATCACTATCTTCTTCTCTTTAGGTGAGTTCTTAAGTTTGCTTACGGCTTTTAAAAACTCTGTTTCAATTTTATCTGAAAAGCCGGGAACGGAAACGGTAAATTTCCGAGCGGCTTCTTTTAACGAAATCATTTTTTTGTACAAAGGAGATTTCAAAATAAAATCTGCAGGATTATCCGCACTATCAAAACTTGAGGACTGAACCTCGTACGGAAACCTGGAAAGCATAACAAGGTTGTTTACAACCAACCCGTATATCAACTTTGCGACTACAAAAGGGGTTAATCCGCTCTTTTTTGATATATCTTTAATATTATGATGACCGTCAATATACTGTATAATTTGCAATTCCGAGGTATTCATAGTGTGTTGTGTTTTTGGATTATCTATCACTACAGGATAATAAGTTAATGAAGGGATCTTTTTAGACAAAACCCTCCATTCATCAAGCCTTCTTGCTGCTTCCATAAGTAAACTGGTCAAATTAGACTTAACGTTTTTAGGGTAACTTTGGTCAATATCTCCCACTTTAAAATGGCCTTCAAGCCAGATAGCGATTTCAAAAACAGCCTCGTCACCCTCTAAACTATCGCTTTTAGCATAAATCATATTTCCTTCAATAAGGACTATTTTTCCTTTTTCGCCATCTTTGTTCATGAAATTAATAACACAGGTTTCTCCTGCCATATTAGCAAGCTGTAAAATGTCTGGCAATTTTAATTCGCTAAGGTTCCCCTGTAAGATCATACAACCCTCTTTAAAATTTTTGTTTAAAAGAGAACCCGCTTCAAAGCGGGTTCTCACATTTGTTATCTTGAATAATTGGTCTTAAGTGAAAACTTAATGGTAAGTGTCATGATAACATCAACGGGATGCCCTCTCAACTTACCGGGAGTAAATTTCAATTTTCGTACCGCATCTTCAGCTGCTTTTCTAAAAAACGGGTAGTTTCTCAAATTACCGCCTATAATCCTGATATCTCCAACAGTTCCATCTCTTTTCAAAACAGCCTGAAGGATAATCATTCCCTGCAAACCTGCCTTTTTACCTAACTCAGGATAAATAACATTAGACATCAGTTGCCTTCTTGAGTATTTAGGCTTTTCAAGTCCGACAGTAGCCTCACTGATAGGCCCCGAAGGCACTGGTGGTTCATCCGGGATCTGCCCGCTGGTATAATCAATATCCATATCAGGAGTATCCTGCTGAACATCAGTCTCAATTGGAACTTCAGGTTCAGGTTCATCAGGCGTAGGATCAGGTATAGGAATCTTCTTAACCTTTTTTTCAATTTTAACTTCTTGAAGTTTTTGCTCAGGCGGAGGCGGTAATACTACCCTTGTAGCCTTCTTTTCCACCTTTTTTTCTTCTACAATCTCTTTATTACCGAAATTCGGCATTTTAACCCAAATCAGAGCAAGGTGGAATAAGAGAGCTATTAACAACGCTATTTCAAAATACTTTTTATCCTCATTATACTCCGCTAAATAATCGGCGATAAGCGAGTGGTCATCAACCGTATTAACAGGAGTATTATTTTTTACTTCTTCTGCCATACTATCCCCCGCTCTCCTTAATAACCCCAGGCTTCAAGTTCCGCGGAAGTCGGGATAGAGATCGTTAATCCCTTGTCCGCAGGCAAACGGCCTTCTTTAGCAACCTGTTCTTCAACCTGCTTTAAAGTATCCAATACAGCCACCATCGCTTCATAATCGGCTTCGGGGTTTACATGAATAATTATAGGCTTCTTATAGTTCCTCGATACCTTATTGTAAACATATTCCTTTAAAAACTCCATGTCCCTGATTGACCTCGGTTCTTTTTGGTCAACTGAATATGTTCCGTCAGCATTGATTTTAATATAAATTGACTCTTCCTTCTCAACCTGAGTGGTATCAGATTTATCCTGCTGAGGCAAGATATGTTCAATACCCTTGGTCGCCGAAATAACCGTAGTCAACATAAAGAAAACTATAAGAAGAAACGCAATATCTGCCATTGACGCGGTAGGGATTTCAGGCTGTTCTTTTTCTTTCTGTATCTTCATTTCATACTCCCTTACTGCTTGTTTGTTTTTAACTCAGTTAAGAACTGAAGGTTTTTCACCCTCGCCTGTTCCAACTGCTCCAATATCTTGTCAATAACATGCCACTTAACTCTTTTATCAGCCTTGACAACAACATGCTGATCAGGGTCTTTTGACATTAAATCAACGGCAAAAGACAAAACATCAGACGCGTCAATGGGGTGAGTATCCTCTTTACCGTCCGAAACCTTAATGTAACCGTCTTCCGTGACAACAATAAAAGCAGAGCCTTTAACAACTTCACTCCTTACTACTGACGCAGGAAGGGTTAAAACTGTTTTATCAACCTGGAAAACAGTAGTAATCATAAAGAAAACAATCAACAGGAATGCAATGTCAGCCATTGAAGCCGTCGGGATGTAAGCCTCAATTGTTTTTGTTTTTCTAAGTTTCATTGCTATTCCTTTCTCTTATTGTAAAGACTCTATTTCTCCGAATGTCTCCAATAAAACGTTTGATGCGGATTCAATCTCTCTGATAAAACCTGCAATAAGCGAAGTGTACCAATTGTAAAACATCAAAACCGGAACGGCAACAATCAAGCCGCCTGCGGTTGTAATCAATGCTTCGGAAATACCTTCCGCAACCTTACCCGGGTCATTTAATTTTGACATAGCGTCAAATGACTGAATCATACCGGTAACGGTTCCAAGGAAGCCAAGCATCGGAGCAAGGTTTGCAACAGAAGCAAGTACTCCGAGGCCCTTTTCAAGCCTTGCGATTTCGTGAATAGCGGCGTTTTCCATCGCTTTTTCGATTTCATCCTGAGGCCTACCGAACTTCAACAAACCTGCCTTAAGAATTGAAGCAATAGGGCTTCTATACTCTTCGCAAAGATCAATAGCAGCCTTAATATTCTTTTTCCTTAAAATAGCCTTCAACCTGCCCAAGAATTCGGAAGTATTGATCCTTGCTTTGTAAAGGATAAAACCTTTGTAAATAATAACAACAAGAGCCAGAATGGAAAAGACAGCCAATACATACATAATAGGACCGCCCTTATCCATATATTCCATTAATCCGCTTGTAAATGCTTCCACTTTGTACCTCCTAAAATTTTTTTTCAAATAATTGGTAATTTACAACTGATTTTTCTCTTAAAGTTAAAATATTAAGTAATCACCTCCCTTAAAACATTTATTCAAACATTAGAATTTTTATCACAATAGGCAAGTAAATTCAAGTTAATATATTGCCTATTTTTTATTTTCATATATAATACCTAATTTATTTCTTTTTCTTTGAAGAAGTTTTCGCTTTAGGCCAATACTTGGAATAAAGAACCCCGTTATCAGTAAAGTATAAAACAACTTTTTGTTTTAATTCAGGCTCTCTATAAATCCAGGCATAAACGGTTCTTCCCAACTTATCTTTCTGTTCTAATTTTTCAAGGGGATAACCTATCATTTCCTGAACCTTTTCCATTGTCATATGTTTTTTAATCTTTTTAAACTCGTCTTTTGTTAAATATTCCCAATCTTTTATCTTTGCTAACAACTGCTTTGCGTCTTCATTGTTAGGAGAGAATTCAAGAACATTCTCAACGATCTCTTTTGCCTTAGAGTATTTACCTCTTTCCATCCAGCCTTGAGCATAATACAGTTGAACAAAATCCATTACCTTATTCGCATCAGCATTATTCGGATCAACATCAAGTATACCCTTTGCGTTACCGTACAACTTCTGCACAAGGTCATCCTTTTCCTTTTTCGTCTTCAATTGATCAAATTGCGCTTTCAAATCAAGCATGGCTTTTACTTTCTGTGCTATTTCCTGCTGATTAACCTTGGGTTTCTGCACTTCAGCCTTCTTTGCTTCCTTTTTCCCGCCGCACGCAAACATAAAAGCGGTTAAAATCAGTACTAATAATAAAGATAAAAACCTTTTCATAGACCCTCCTTTTAGATTCACATCGTCATATTTTACTATACACTATTTACCCGTGATTTAAAACACTTTTAATGTGTAACATGCCTACTCTTTTGTGAAAAAACTCTTAATGCTATTTTGCGGCGTAAGTTTTTAAATAAAATTTATGCCATTTTTCCACACACTTCCCAACCCCCGGGTTGATAAGTTCCAGGCCTCCCTTTAGAATTGTAGAAAATGATTTAAAATCTACTTTTGCATAGATAAACCCTGCTTTAAATTTAACAGGCTTTACCTCTTGAAAAACAGAGTCTTCCCTTATTAAACTTTCGTACTTTTCCTCAACAAAAACGGTAAGTTCAACCGATTTAAACCCTTTAGAAAGCATAATATTTTCAATCTCTCCTATCCGTACCCCATTGTATAGAAGAGGAGACCCTACTACCAGAGAATTTATTTGCGGCACAATTATAATTATCCTAAAACCTTTGCGATAGACGGTATCAGACGGGTTAACGCCGGCAAGTTTAAAAATAGTTGCCTTTTTACCAGAATTAAAGTATGCAATTTTAACGCTTGAGCCGAAGACTGCAGAGGATAAGTTTTTGATCTCATCTCCCGCCACCTTGGTTTTTTCAATATAAAACCTCGAGTTCGTATCCAATAGATAGGCGTATTCTTTATTGAGCAACAATGTGATTTCAACTTTATTATTTTTAACTTGCATAGATTTAACCGCACCAACGTTCACCCCTCTGTAAACAACTGCACTTCCTTCCTTTAATCCGTACGCAGAATCCGAAATCAAAGTCGCTTTAACAAAATCCGTTCTCTCCAATTCTTCCGAGGATAGTAATTTATATTCATCTTTTGCGGGTAAAACTTTATTATCCTTATTTTTTAGCACAATAGCACCTTTTAGCAAAGATACTATGTTTTCCGTTTTAATATCAAATTTCCCCAACCCTATTTTTAAATCTATACCGGACGATTTATAAAATATAGAATTTGCTTTTACAAACACTTTAAAATTCTCTTCAACAAACCCCTTTAACATAAAGATATTTTTACTTTTGTCAAACTTAATTCCATAAACCTTGCCTATTTTCATACCACGATAATAAATTGGCATACCCTTGTAAACCCCCTGCAAATTATCGGATAAAAGAGAGAATTTTATACCGCCGCCGTTTAGATAAACATAACACTCGGCTTCTTTTCTGCTTTTAAACAAAGGAAAAACATTTTTATTCTGTTTAACCTTGCTTTTTGATTTTATTAGCCCCACCCCTCCGAAAAATAATTCCTTTAAAGGTGATACCGAAAAATCAATTCCCGCCGCCGACATGGATCCTTGAATTCCGCTTTTCTTATAAAAAACAGGGTTATCTTTCAATAATTTGCTAAATTCTCTATAAATTATACAATGATACTTTTCTTCTCCGTCTTTTAACCTTACCGAAACTACTTCCCCAATAACGGTTTTTCCGTAAAACAGGTAATCACCCTTGCTTAAACCTACTTCTTCCGTTGATTGAAGGATAATGTGTTTAACATTATTGTAAGGCTTTGATGGATAAAGGGTATATTGGTTTTTATATTGTGATTTTCTGTTATAAAAAGAAAATTCAATATGAGTACCTTTTACAATAGATTGAACATTTAGATTTTCAATATCAGGCTTTTCAATCCAAAAAATAGATTTATAAGAAAGAAAAATAAAATATTTCCTTTTCATCTTTACATAGAGATATCTTGTGTCCTTAGCCACGTCATAATATGAAGATACAACCTTTCCGGCAACGTCACCCTTGTAGTAAACCAGTTTAAGGGAAGACTGAACTTTATGAGCATTCTTTAAAACAAGTTTTATTTTTTTTAAAGAGTATTCAGTATCCCCTCTGGACGGGAAAAGATAAAACCCTTTTTTATTGCAAACAGCAAACTCTTTTGAATTTTTATCTAAAGAGCATACCGATTGTGAATCCTCGGGAGAATCAAATTGAATTCCACCAAAAAAGAAATTAAAAACATTGTTTACCTTAACTTGAAAATCGGGAAGGGAAGCTTTAATATCCACCGGGGAGATCTTCCAGAAATGAGAACCAGTTTTAACCAGCGAAGCGAATTTATTGCCTATTGAAATTATATATTCAATTTCCCGACCTTTAAGTGCCTTTTTTGTAATGTTTCCTACAATGAAATTTTTATAAAGAACCGGAGCCCCTTCTATTAAAGAACCGTCTTCACCGTATAGCCTAAAATAAGTTACGTTTGTCTTAGGCTCTTCTTCAAACCCGTAAAACCTTCTTTTGCTTTTTAATTTATTAAGTTTTTGAGGGTCTGAAGTTGCAGGAGAGAATTCAATATAAGTACCTGAAAAAAACGTAGATAATCCGGTAAATTCAGTAGGTTTTAACTTCGGGCTCACCTTCCAGAACCGTGCACCTTCGGTCAGGTATTTCACAAAACTCTTTTTTATTTTTGCCGTTATCACAAACTTACTTAAATCGTTAGGGTCAACCTCAATCTCCTTTACTGTTCCTATTAAAATCCCCTTGTACTTTATCGGAGTCTCGTCCTGCTTGAATCCCCTTGCATCCTTAAAGATAATAACAACGGATTCCCCCATCCTGGCATATTCGTTAAAAAGCATTATGCCTGAAATAATAATAGCGATAATAGGGATTACCCAGATTAAATAAATGGTTGACCTTTTTACAATAATCGGTTTCATATTTTACTCCAATAAAGTTTTGTATCAAAATTTTTAGTCGCCAATATGGTAAATATTACCACAAGCGCAAAGGGTATTACTGCGGGGCCGGGCTTTGCGAAAGCAATAAAATTGTATTGAACCAGAGAACTCATTAACGCGACAACAAATACATCCAGCATGGACCATTTGCCTATAAAGTGAAGTATGTGGTAGAGGGTTACAGCAGTTAACCTCTGTTCTTTTGCCTTAAAATGGTAAATTAAAAGAAGATAAATAACACCTACAACCTTTACTATCGGGATCAATATGCTTGCCGTAAAAATAACAATAGCAACAAAGTAATCACCGTGAACAAAAAAGTAAACAACTCCGGAAAACACTGTGTTTGCCTCTACTTTTCCCATCTTCCCCGTTACCATCATAGGAAGAAGATAGGCGGGGAACATAAAACAAATTGCCGCAAATGTATATGCCCATGATTTTAAAATAACCTTTTTCTTGTAACCCTCGTCAAGTTTCACTGTCAACCTCTCTATAAAAAAGAAGATCTTCGGGATTCCTACACTCATTGCCGTCACAGAACAGATAAATATCGTTCGGATTAAACCATTCAACACTGATGTAAAAACTAATAATAAACAATAGAAATATCAAAGTCCCTTTACCAATGGTAATATCCGCCAAAGATTTTAATTTAATTATGGCTATTAAAATACCAACAAGATAAACCTCAGCCATATTCCATTCAAAGATCTTTTTATAAAGAGCCAATAATCTAAAAACCATGGGGGAAATAGCCTTTATCCTGACCGAAACCATCACGGCAATCCTTAAAACAAGCATTGTATACGGGATTACAATAACCGTTAAGCCGAGAATTATTGCTGTTAAATACCTGCCAGTTTCTATTAAGTGTCCTAACCCGTTAGCAAAGGATATACTTTTCTCAATACCTAAAATTTTTATTGAAAGGAGAGGGGCGTTCAGCATCCAGAAGAAAAGCAAAAGGCTAGTTATGGATAAAAAAAACACATGCTGAAACGGCTGCCCTCTTCTATAAACAAGACTTTTACATTCGGGACACAGATAATCGGTATCCCTTGAAAGCTTATCTAATTCTACAATTGTGCCACAGTAATTACATTGCCTTTTAATAGTCATTGTAGATTTATTGTAGCACAAATATCTCCATCTATCAGTTATTTAACAAGCCAGATCTCTTCCTGTAATTCCGAAAGAAATTCGCCACCGTCCTTTGTTACGACTATAATTTCCTCTATCGTAGCAACTCCGTACCCTTCAATCCTTACCCTGGGCTCAAGAGTATAGATCTGGTTTTCTTCTATCTTTTTATAAGGCAGGTCCCCGTACCTGTCCCATTCCGGAGCAAGCAATCCTCCACCGTCGTGAGGCTCTCTTCCCACCTGATGGCCTAATGCGTGAGGATACTCGTCAAAACCCCTCTCAATAATCAAATTTCTTGCAATTGCGTCTATCTCCCTTCCTTCCATTCCCGGACGAATCGCTTTTGCGCTCTTAATTATTGCGTCTCTTACCGCATTAAAACCATCAACAACAGCTTTAGGCGCTTCGGTTTCCCCTTCCCTTAAGACATACCAGGTATTTTGAAGGTCAGAACAGTAATCGTTAATCTTTAACCCGAAATCCATATTCAAAACATGGCCCCTTTCTATCACCTTATCAGTTGGCCCTGTGTGAGCCTCGCCCTCGTCGGGAATACCGGTAAAAACAGAGGGACACATCTCGATATCCCATGCAGGAGCATAACCTAATTCCTTCATTCTTTTAACCATATAACCATGAACCTGTTTTTCGGTTAAACCGGGCTTTAAATAATCCCAGATCTCCTTGTAAAGTTTTTCCGTTTCTTTTATGGCGTATTTAATTCTCTCTATCTCGGTTTTTGACTTTCTTCCCCTTAAAGCCGAGACTATTTGCTCGGAAGATACAAATCTATCAACATATGGGGTATTCTGAAATATTTTTTTTAGTGTCAAATAACTTCCGTAAGTTAATCCGTCAGCCATTACATTATCTTCCGAAAAGTTTATTGCAATGGTTTTAGGGTCTTTTTCCTTAATATAGTTTAAGAAATCTTGTTTAATAGACTGTAAATAAGGGATAACCCTTTTGTAAACACCCCTTTTCTCAATATTAGCCGCATCAAGACTGCCGACTATGGCTACACTATCTCCGTCCTGTGCAACTATAAAAGCCGAATGCCAGGTATAGCCTGTACCTAAAATTAAATCGGTAGCGGGGTCATGAAGAGTGTGACTTTCTCTACCGAAGGTAAGCCACATATCAATATTTAATTCGTTTAAAATCTGCACAGCCTGTTCAATTTTTTCTTTATACATAATTTTTCTCCACAAAATTTTCCTTTAATTTTATATATGACCTGACAAAAGCAGGCACATTTTTCATATTATCAATATAAGTAGTATCAGAATCGCCGTCCATGGATAAGGGAATAGGGAGGCTTGAGTTTTTTATAAAATTCTCAGCAATCTCCTTCAGGGGATAATTTACAACCTGATACCTTTTTACTGATCCATTGGGAACAATCGGTATTGAGTTAGGTTCAAAATCAGTATTTTCAATCTCAGGCATGGTTGAGCTTAAAATTAAACTCTCATCATTCGAATCTTCCAACAATTCATCTTCCAGATTATCTTCAGTATGAATATCCTTTGTTTTCAGGACAAAACTCTCATCTATCTGCTTTTTCAATTCTTCTTCAGGAATGGCTTTAAAGCTTGAATAATCGTAACCAGTAGCAATAATTGTAATCCTTAACTCATCTCCCACATCCTCATCTTGAACCATACCCTTAATAAAATTAACATTAATGTTTGTACCTAAAGCATCGTGTGCCGCTTTTAAAATAGCATCGTGCTCTTTTAAGGTTAATTCATTTTCTCCGGTTCCATAAGTTATATTTAAAATCAAACCTTTTGCCTGTCCTAAAGGATAAGTTTCAAGCAACGGCGATTTCCTTGCCTCTTCAAAAGCCAGAATTGCCCTGTCCGCTCCCGTGGCTTTTCCCAGGCCTAAAAGAGCAAAGCCTTTGTACTCAAAAATCGCTTTAACATCAGCAAAATCAATATTCTCAACCCCTGGTTTAAAAAGCATATCAACAATTCCCCTCAAAGCCTTTTCAAGTACTGAATCAATCTCTTTATATGCGGTTGATATAGGGACATTAGGATCAAAGATCTCCTTTATTTTGTCGTTTTTCAAAATTATCATTGAATCTACATGATCCTTTAAATCGTTAAACCCTCTTAAAAAGTTTTTATACCTGAATGTCCTTTCAGAATAAAAAGGCTGTGTAACTATAGCCACAGAGAGTATACCCAACTCTTTGGCAATCTCGGCAATAACAGGAGCGGCACCTGTCCCTGTTCCTCCTCCTAAGCCTGCAGTAATAAAAAGCATGTGTGAGCCGGAAATAATTGATTTTAATTTATCTTTATCTTCTAATGCAGCCTCTTTCGCAGTGTCAGGGTTTGACCCGGCACCTAAACCCTGAGTTAAATCCTTGCCTATCTGGATCTTAACGCTTGCCTTTGAGGTTAAAAGTGACTGATAATCCGTATTAACGGCAATAAATTCTACCTGCTTTATATTGGATTCAATCATTCTATTAATGGCGTTACACCCGGCCCCTCCGACACCGATAACCTTAATTTTGGGAAGCAAGGTCTGCGCTTCCTCAATGATAAATTCCGGAGTCATAGTTACCCCCTTTTCTTTCTATTAAATATGGTTTTTAACTTTCCGACCATCTTATTGAAAAAACCCGAACTTAATTCTGGTTTTCTTATATCGCCGGCGAAATACTCAGCTAAACCGTAAACAGGGACAAACTCGGGGGAATTAATTTCCTCAAAGTCCACTCCCGAATCTATAAACGGGGTGGCTACAAGTACAGGCATATTAAATACTTCATTAGCAACATCTTCAATTCCTTCAAACTTTGCCGTACCTCCTGCAAGTATAACTTGAGAATAATTGATCCCTCTTGCAGTTAATACCTGATTTTGTTCCACTTCATGCTTAACCATAGAGAGAATCTCTTTTACCCTTTCTCTCATCACTAATTTCACCTGTTCTAAATTTAAAAAAACATCACTTAAAAGGTCAGGTTCAAAAAATACATTTTTTTGAGAGTCTTCAGCTTCAATAGTGAGATTGCTATACTTTTTTTTCATCTTTTCGGCAATATTGAAATTCTTATCATCAATATTTTTCCCAAAAGCTCGAACCAGGTCTGAAGTTACAGCATCTCCTCCAAGGGGGAGGGAGTAAGTGTGAACTACACTGTTATGTTTAAATATAACAGCATCGGTAAAAGAAGCACCTAAGTCAATGTAAAGAGCCCCGGTTTTTCTCGCCGTATAGGGAACAGATTTTAAACTACCCGGAACATAAGGGACAGTTATTTTATCCATAACCACTTCAAGGCTATCAAAAATACTCTGCAACGTTGAGATAACATAGCTTTTTGCAAGTATAAAAAACATATCCATTCCCAAAGAGTAAGCATCCATTCCTATGGGATTATCCACTATCTCATACTTGGATTTCGGGGAAGGGGAAGTGTTGTACTCGTTTATCATAAAATCAATCAGGGTTAACTCCTGGCTCTCAGATTTTCTTCTAATTTCATCAATTAATTTCTCGGTTAATTCACTTACATGCGAATTATCAACAATGGTAGATCCGTTAGAGTCCCCAACGATCATCTGTTTAACTATATTGTTTTGCAGGGTATTTACGGGGGGAATGCTTAAATAAACCTCGTCTACGTAATCTCCGGTTTCATCTATTAAAGAATCTATAACTTTGGCTACCTGGGTTTTTAACAAATTAGGGTTTTTTATTTTACCATCCTCAATACCCAGGGTTTTTTCTTTCTTTGCCGCCAGAACATGGATATTATTATTGTACTCCATAAGTTCAAAAATAATACCTTTTAGTTCATGACACCCTAGATCAAGTGCAAGAGTTAATTTCCTTCCCATATATCCCCCCTAATCCATTTGTTTTACTATTATTTGATTTTTAAATGAGATGTCAACATAATCAATTCGCCCTACATCGTCTATAAGCCTATTTTTCATTCTCAAAAAAGAATCAATGTTGTTAAACTGGCCGAAAGGGTCCACATATACCTTTGCCTTAAAATTTTTTAAAAACAAAGACCACTTTGAGTCTTTGTCTTTTACTATAATTTCCGATATATCCTTAAAAAAATTTTCACCTATTCGATTTTTTCTCAAAAACCTTATCTTTGACACCGCATAAGGAATAAACTTCCTATCACATTCCAAAATAGGAAGATAAAGGTAACCGAATTTTTTGGAACGGTACTTGTTAAGTATCTCACCGTTTTCCCCGACAATCCATAATTGGCCTGATTTATCTCTGTAAAAAACCTCAGGTTCCTCTTCTTCTATGTATATCACCAATGTTTTTGAAGGGAATGTGGAAATAGAGAGGGATTTAACCCATTTAAACTGCTTTTTTATATAACATTCCAGCTCTTTTCTATCAATAGACCAATTTACACGGCCTTTGTATATTCCAAGTGACCTTTTTAAATCAGAAACATCGTTATAATCAACTCCTTCAACTTTTATCTTCTCAACGACAAACATTCCGAATATAAAATCTTTTAAAGGGGGGAAAACTACCATACTTAAAGAAAAAAGCAAAACAACTCCAATAAAAAATGCAACTATGCTTTTACCTTTTTCACGGATAAACCTTTTTATTTTAAAACGTAACTTTTTTGACAATTTATTCACTAATCTTCCTCCCGAATGCCCTTGCATACCTGTCAATTACCCCGGCACCCAAAAAGGCTATTATGTCGTAATCCCCTTTATATTTTTCAAGAACCTCAAAGAGTGCGTTAGAGTCATTTATAAAGGTACAGTTTACTTTTCGTTTTTTTATTTCATTGCATAGCTTTGCCGAAGAAACTCCCTCAATAGGTTTTTCACCGGCAGGATAAATAGGCATAAGGATAATGCCTGTTCCATCGGGGAAACAGGTGGCAAACTCTTTAAACAAAGCCTTTGTTCTGGTAAACCTGTGAGGTTGAAAAACAACAAGAATTTTTCCCGTTTTGTAAAAGTCTTTCAAAGCCTGCAAAGTACTTTTAATCTCTACCGGATGGTGAGCATAATCGGAAACCACTTTTAAATTAACATTCTCCCCCACAACCTCGCACCTTCTCTTTGTCCCGGTGTAAGATTCTAATCCTGACCTTATGCTTTCATAAGGAATATTCAACTCCCTTGCAAGCGCTATTACTCCGCAAGCGTTTTGTACATTAAAAGTCCCCGGCACTTTTATGGTAAACTCCCCTAAATATTTCCCGAATTCCATTACTTTAAAAGAATAATAACCTTTACCTTTTGTTAATTCTTTAATACAATAATCCGAATTGTTTGAAAAACCGTAAGTAACAACCCTTTTTTTCAACCCCGGAATAATATCCCTACAATTTTTATCGTCATTGTTAATAATAACCGAACCGAAAAAGGGGACTTTATTTGCAAAAACCTTAAATGTCTCTTTTATATCGTTTAAATCTTTATAAAAATCCAGATGGTCAATGTCAATATTGGTTATAACTGCAAAAACCGGAGACAGGTTTAAGTGAGATTTATCCGATTCATCAGCCTCGGCAATTAAAAAAGGAGAATTGCCTAATTTAGCGTTTGAATCTAACTTCTGAAATATCCCTCCTATTATCACGGTAGGGTCAAACCCCGCCTCGTTGAAAACACTTGCCGCCATAGCGGTGGTAGTGGTCTTTCCGTGTGTCCCGGTAATGGCTATAC
>JALWHA010000132.1 GCA_027038695.1 Acidobacteriota bacterium | reverse complement strand
GGTTTTGTTTTCGCTTCTTGAGTTTCTTTTTTTACTTTTGTTTCTTCCTGTTTTTTCTCTTTTTTCACCGGTTCTGTGCTCTTTTTTGCTACTTGTTTAACTGTTTTTTCTTTTGTTTTCTTTTTTGAAGGTGTTTTTTTTACGCTTTCTTTTTTCGTTTTAGGTTTCTCCCCTTTAAAATGTTCGCTAATTTTGTCCATGCTCTCTTCGGGAACGGAACTCATATGAGATTTAATCTGATAGCCTAAAGAATTTAAAAAACCTATTAATTCCTTATTTGAAACCTTTAACTCTTTTGCTAACTCATGCACCCTTTTTTTAGCCATTAGTCGTCCTCCCCGAGTAGTGCCTTTTTAGCCTGCTCTATCAATTGTTCCGCGGATTTTTTCCCGATGCCGTCAACTGCTGACAATTCGTCAACGCTTGCTTCCGCAATATCTTTTATTTTAACAAAACCCGCCTCTTCAAGTTTCTCAAGCTTTTTCTTTCCTATCCCTTTAAGTTCGCTCAGGTTTTTTTCGTCCTCGTCACTTCCTCCGCCCATCTGTCTCTTAATTTCTTCTTTTTTGTCCGCTTCTCTCTTGACGTCTATCGTCCAGCCTACAAGTTTGCTTGCAAGCCTTACATTCTGTCCGTGCGTGCCTATTGCAAGGGAATATTGGTCATCGGAAACAATTACTTCAAGCCTTTTCGTTTCTCTATCCGCAATACTAACTCTCAAAAGTTTTGCCGGGGAAAGCGCGTTTTCCGCAAACCTTTCAATATCGTCTTCATATTTAATAATATCTACCTTTTCTCCTTTTAACTCTCTCAGAATCGCCTTAATCCTTGAGCCTCCGACTCCAACACATGCGCCTATCGGGTCAATATCCGATTCAGTTGAGTAAACGGCAACCTTTGACCTTTCTCCCGGCTCTCTCACTATGTTTTTTATAATAACCGTTCCCTCGTAAACCTCGGGAACCTCCATTTCAAAGAGTTTTATCAAAAGCCTCGGGTCTGTTCTTGAAAGTTGCACCTGCAGGTCTCCCGCTCTGGAAACGTCAACTATTACAGCCCTGACTCTGTCTCCTACCGAAAACCTCTCTCCCGGAATCAATTGGTCTCTTCTGATAACCCCTTCGGTTTTTCCTAAATCAACAACAACGTTTCCCCTTTCAAACCTTCTAACGGGGACATTTACCACTTCGCCTATTCTCTCTTTAAATTCGTTGTAAATATGAAACCTTTCAAAATCTTTTATCTTTGACATTATCACCTGTTTTGCCGCGTTTGCGGCAATCCTGCCCATTGAATCTTTGTCTTTTTCTAATTTAACCGTATCCCCGATTTCAACTTCCTCGTCGTACTCTTTTGCTTCCTCAAGAGAAATCTGAGTATCGGGGTCTGTAACATTTTCAACTACCTCTTTTAAAGAAAAGATCCTGATTTCTCCAGTTTCGTCGTTAATCTCAACATCAAATTCTTTCTTGTCACCGAAATACTTTTTTGCGGCTGATTTCATCGCTTCTTTCAGCATTTCAATTATCAATTCGTACTCAATGTTTTTGTCGTGCGCAAGCTGGTGCATTGCGCTGATAAAGTCCTTCGGTGAAGGCTGTGCACTGCTTCTTCTCGGCATAATTTACCTCTCTCTTAATTTATTGTTAGAATTTAATTTCTCTCACAAGGTTTGCTTTTTTTATTTTAGAAAACGGGACCTTAAACTCTCCTTCGTCAGTTTCAACAACAACGTTTTCGTCTCCGTCCACTCCCCTCAATACTCCGTTTAGTTTTTTCTTCCCTCTTATATTGCCTTTTAGTTTTATTTGGACCTTTTCCCCGGCGAATTTCTCAAAATCCCTTTTTTTGCCTACAACCCTGTCTATACCGGGAGACGACACTTCCAATGTATAAGAATGGGGTATAAAATCCTCCACGTCCAACTCATAACTTATCTGATTGCTAATTTTCTGACAATCTTTTATAGTAACCCCGCCTTCTTTATCTATGTAAATTCGTAGAATCCATCTTTTTCCTTCGGGAACAAACTCAAGAAAGACAAGTTCCATTCCCTCGTTTTCAATTATGTTTTCAGCGAGTTTTTCCACTTTTTTTAAATAATCCATACCTTTACCTTCTTCAAAAACCAAAAAAAGTGAGGAAGCCTCACTTTTTAATAGAAAAATGCCATCGCTTTAAAGTTTGCCACAATTAGGTTTTTTGTCAAGGGTAAAATAGGGTCGTTTCCAAACTTGGTTAATGTGAGATTTAATATAAAAATAATTGGCTTAAAAAATATTATAAAAATAAAATTTTTTCTTGCTGAAAACAATGTGATACTTGACTTTTCCACACAAGGAATAACTTATTCTGTAAATAACAAAAAGATTTCCTTTAAATTTCAGGGAGACAAAGAAGGAACATTATTGGTAACTGTTAATGAAACCACATATTCTTTATGGTATTATATGGATGATGTAGAAAAAAAAGTTGTGGTTGATGACGAAGGGATGTTTGACAGTTTGATTTCAGAGTATTTGAACTCTTTGACCAATAGAGAAAAACAAACTTTAAGACAAGAATTAGATAAATTAGGTAATTTGTACCCTAACTTTCAATCAACCATATCAAAAACAAAAGCCAGAAGTGATTGTGAACGCTATAGAGACAAAGCAATTGAGGCCTTTGTCGTTTGCTCAGTTACAGATGGATTGGGCTGTCTGGCAGGTGCATATTACCTTTATGAAGAATGGCTTGCATGTGTTAATGGGGAATAATGTATTATTTTGATTTTTTAAAAAAGTACAAAGGATTTACTCTCGGGCCAATAAAAGAAAATGTAAAAGAAGGCAAAATCTCTGCTTTTGTAGGGCCTAACGGTGCTGGGAAAACCACACTTTTACATTGTTTATGCGGACTAAGGAAATGCGAAGAGGGGAAGATTGTCTTCCCCTCTTTAGATAAAATATCCATAGTAGGTATGGGAAAATTGCCAAAATTGTACAGTATGAAAAAGATTAAAGGATTTTTTAAAAACAAAGTTGATAATAATGAATTTGACAGGTTGTTAAAAATTTTTGAGTTAAAGCCGAATAAGGTTATAAAGAACTTTTCAGCGGGGCAAAAGATGCTCTGTCAGTGGGTGATAGCACTTTCTCGCAAAGATATTGAGGCTTTTGTACTTGACGAACCATTTGTCCATATTGATATAAATTTTAAAGATATAATTTTCTCCCTTCTTGTAAAAAAGGTTGAAACCATGCAAATACCTTGCATAATCTCTTCCCACAATTTGCTGGAGATAGATAAAATAGCGGATAAAGTGACATTTATGCATAAAGGTAAAATTTTAGGTGCGGTAGAAAAACCTGACAGAGAGGTTTTCTGGGTTGTTAGAGACAGGGTTGAAAACGGGAAAGGAATAACCTTAAAAAACGGGGAAACATTGCTTCCTGTAAAAAGGACTGACGGGGTAAAAGGTGAAGTGCTTGACCTTCACGATGTTTTTAAATTGATGAACGAGGAATATTATGAGAATAAAGGTTTTTAACTTCCAAACATTATTTTTTGTTGTTTTGTTCATTGTGACAGCATTTGTAATGCTGAATAGCACTTCATATTCCGACAAAAAATTTGAACTAACCTTCTTGTGTTTGGCTTTTTTTTTAATTTTTGTGCAGTATAATTCTTTAAACTTCAATATGCCCGAAAGCATGGCATTTTTGCTTAATGCCGGTTTCAAAAAATGGGAAATAATATTTTTATTTGGCGGAACATACTTAATACTCTCCTTTATACTTTTGCTATTTATTTTCCCGATAAAAAACCTTGCTGACGCTGTTTTTTTCCTTTTATTCTTTTCATATGCAATTTTAATTGAAGTTTCGTGGCTTGTTTTCGGCTCATCGTCAGTAATTTTGCTTATGCTTGTGCCTATGGTAGCAAACTTTATACTTACTCTATTTTTTACTTTAATTTTACACTGGGATTTCGGGGATATAGTTTCTCATTCAATTATTATTCAAGGAAGTATGATAGCAGTAATATTGTCAGCAAATCTTTTCCTTTATAACAGATTTTTTAAAGGTGACTTAACCTGATTTGCTTCTTTGATGACCGTTACAAATTTT
>JALWHA010000131.1 GCA_027038695.1 Acidobacteriota bacterium | reverse complement strand
ATACACGGAAAAACTGAAACAAAAAGGGATAAAAATCAGCATGACCGAAGAAAACCACTGCTACGAAAATGCGACAGCGGAAAGGGTAAACGGGATACTAAAATACGAATACGGATTACCTGACATGGTGCATGAAAATGTGTATACTAACAATTAAAGTGTGTCCACTTTTTTCAGGACGGGACACACCTTACTCCTATCCTCCCAAAACATGTATAATAAAATTGTAATAAAGTTCCCATGATTCCTTGCCGTATCCGCCTCCCGCTACAATCCCCATAGGTATACCGCAATGTTTTGCAAGGTTATACACAAACATATCCCTTTTAAGTACCCCTTCGGTTGATATGTTAAATGTACCGAACGTGTCCCCGATATGAACATCTGAGCCTGCAATGTAAACCATCAATTCAGGCTTAAACCTGTCAACAACATCGGGCAAATACAATTTTAACTGCAAAAGGTACTCATTATCTTCAGTGCCGTCAGGTAAAAGTATATCCATATTGTTTTCTTTATCTATATCGTCCCAATTATCTCTATGAATTGAAAATGTAAAAACATCCTCATCATTTTCAAATATCTTCGCCGTCCCGTTTCCGTGGTGATAATCAAGGTCTACTATTAAAACTCTCTTTTTCCCGAAGTTATTAAAAAATCTGGCAATCCCAATAGCGACATCGTTAACCGGACAAAAACCCTCTCCCTTATCCTTTTTTGCGTGGTGAAAACCTCCGCCTAAGTTAAAACAAACCGTTTTTTTTTCATATGCTGTTAAAAAAGTTTGAATTGTACCGCCTGTTACAAATTTGAAAAAATCAATAATATCTGTATCAAAGGGATTGACATAATCAAGAAAAAGTATTTTTGCAAGAAACATAGGGTCTTTAAGTTTTTCAATATAGCCTCTGGAATGCACAAGGCGAAAATCGTCCCATGAAGCAGGCCTCGGCTCTAAAATGTGAGAAGGCTTCACAACCTTGTTTTCAAGAAGTTTGTCCCTGATTTTTCTATACTTGTTGCAGTCAAAAGAACTCCTCGGCCCTTTTTCGCAAAGCCCTAAGAAATATTCTGTTGAAAAATACAGGCACGGTTTACTCTTGAAGAATTTCATAGAGTCCTTTTACCTGCTTTCTTGTGTAAGCAATACCGTTTGAATTGTCAATCAAATATGTTGCATACTTTTTCTTTTCTTCAATATCTATCTGGGTTTTAATAAACCTGACGGCGTCTTCCCTGCTCATTTTGTCCCTTTTCATCAGCCTTTCAACCTGAATTTCAAAGGGCGCATAAACAAGGATAATCTCTTTAAACCTTTTGAAACTTCCGCTTTCAATAAGAAGTGCGGCGTCAACTATTATTAGTTTTGAATTTGCATTATCAACAAGTTTGTTTTCCCTTTCAATAATAGCCGGATGGGTAATTGAGTTTAGCAATTCCCTTTTCTCTCTGTCTGCAATAATGATTTCCCTCAACCTTTTCCTGTTTAACCTTCCGTCAGGAAGTATAACCTTTTTACCGAAATGCTTTTCAATCTCCTTCAAAACAGGGCTTTCTTTTTCAACAATTTCCCTTGCAACCCTGTCGGCGTCAATAATATAGGCACCTAATTCTTCAAACATGGAGGAAACAAGGCTTTTCCCCGTTGCAATGCCTCCTGTAAGCCCGATAATTCTCTTTTCTTTTATTTGCATAGAAGTTCCATTAACTTGTTTGCAACATCGTAAGGGGTTTTTTTTCTTGATAAAATTGAATTTATCTCATCATCAAAATTCCTGCCTGATTTTGATAGTATCAGATCAACAGATTTTTCCTGAATAATCTTTACAAGCCTGTATTTAAGCCTTTCCTGGCGTCTTTCATTAATACTTTTAGTATCTTTCTTGTTTACCGTGTTAACCAAAAAGTTCACCAAATCGTTAACTCCCTTACCTGATGTTGCCACTGTTTGAAATATAGGGGTATCCTTTTCCGATATGGTTTTAAAATGGTTGAGAATAGTCAGCAGTTTATCAACACCGTTCCTGTCAGACTTGTTTACCGCAAAGATATCGGCTATCTCCATTATTCCCGCCTTTAACGCCTGAATATCGTCTCCCATTCCCGGAACTAAAACAACAATATTTAAATCGCTAACCTTAACTATGTCAACCTCGTCCTGCCCTACTCCCACGGTTTCAACGAGTATATAATCAAACCCCGCGGCGTCAAGTATGTCAACCGCGTCAAGGCAAGCCCTGTTCAATCCCCCTAACATTCCCCTTGTTGCCATTGAGCGTATGTAAATACCCTCAACAGTTGAAAGTGAGTTCATCCTTATCCTATCCCCTAAAACAGCACCACCTGAAAACGGAGAAGACGGATCAATTGCAATTACTCCGACGCTAAGGCCTTTTTGGTTTATTATTCTTGCAATCTTATCGGTTAAAGTTGATTTTCCTGCGCCGGGGGAACCTGTAATCCCGATGATTCGTGCATTTCCCGTCTTTTCAAATATAGGGTTTACAATTAAATCAGCTTCAGAAGGATTGTTTTCCACAAAAGAGATACCTTTTGCTACAGATCTTATGTTTTGTTGAAATATCCCCCGTACAATATCATCTATATTCATAATGTCTTGTTCAAACTTCAGATAATATTCAGACTTATCAATCTCTCAAAAGGCTTCTTGCAATAACCAACCTCTGAATCTCGGAAGTTCCCTCTCCTATTGTGCCTAACTTTGCGTCTCTGTAAAACTTTTCAGCCGGATATTCTTTTACATAACCGTATCCACCTAAAACCTGAACCGCTTCGTTTGCAACCCACACCGCGGTTTCTGATGCGTAAAGTTTGGCCATTGAAGAGATTTTATTCACGTTCTGTCCCGCATCTTTTAAAGATGCCGCCTGATAGACAAGAAGCCTTGCAGCCTCAATTTTCGTTGCCATATCGGCAAGTTTAAACTGAATTGCCTGAAATGAGGAGATAGGCTTTCCGAAGGCAAACCTTTCTTTTGAATACCTTACGGCAACCTCATACGCGCCCTGTGCCATACCGAGACAGTAAGAAGCAATAGAAATCCTCCCTCCGTCAAGTATCTGCAAAGCGTTTTTAAAACCTTCCCCTTCTTTTCCTAAAAGCCTGTCTGCTGGGACTTTTGCGTCCTCAAAGATTAACTCAGAGGTGTCGCTTGCCCTCATTCCGCATTTATTTTCCTTTTTACCCGGCCTAAATCCTTCAATTGATTTATCTAAAATAAAGGCTGAAATACCGTGTTTCCCCGCTTCAGGATTTGTCCTTGCCATAACAACATAGACGTCCCCGTATGTGCCGTGAGTGATAAACTGTTTTGTTCCGTTTAAGATATAGTAATCTCCCTGTTTTTTCGCGGTTGACTTTAAAGCCCCGGCGTCGCTTCCGCTTCCCGGTTCTGTGAGCCCCCATGCACCTATCGCCTCTCCCTTTGCAAGGGGAACAAGGTACTTCTGCTTTTGCTCTTCATTTCCGAACATGTAGATATGGCTTGTGCAAAGGGAATTGTGAGCCGCCACTCCTAAACCGATAGACCCGTCTATTCTTGAAAGCTCTTCAACAATAATAGCGTATTCAACATAGCCGTATCCTGCCCCGCCGTACTCTTCGGGGATTACCACCCCCAAAAAACCTAACTCACCCATTTTATGGAAAAGTTCTTTTGGAAAAGTCTGAGCCTCGTCCCATTCCATAACATGAGGTTTTATCTCTTTTTCGGCGAAATCCCTTACCATTTTCTTCAGTATTTTTTGCTCCTGGTTGAATTCAAAATCCATATCCCCTCCGGTTTTTTATTTTGTTTCTTTTTTACTCTCTACCTTTATTGCGTTTTTGTATAGTTTCTCGGCTTCGGGGAACAATTTAACAGCCTTTTGAAACTGCTTATCAACCGTTAAAAATCTCCTGGTCCCCTCGGCAAGGCCGAATTTAATATTTAAAACTTCCTGTTCTATCAACACCTTAATGTACTTGAGGTTTTCGGAAAAATCCTTTTCCGTAAAATCAATATTGTTTTGTTTTAAAAATTTTTTAAATTTCTTCAATACCTTTTCGTTAGCTGCAAAAGATCTCTTTATTTTTTTGTGTTTATTCGTATAT
>JALWHA010000130.1 GCA_027038695.1 Acidobacteriota bacterium | reverse complement strand
ATTTAAGGATTGCCATAGACTCTCCCGGATACTTTACCTATGCCGCACAACTTGCGGGGTTTAAAGATGTTGAATTAGGCAATATCCCTTCTTTATTAAAACACTTTAAGGTTGTTTATAAGGGAGTGCACCTTGACAAAAAGAAAGGGCTTTACCTTGACAAAAACAACAAGCCTATAAAAAGCGAGAATTTGAAAAGAGGGTACATTGTCTGGGACGGTGAGTTGTTAGGGGTTTACGCTTCGGAAGGAAGCCTTGAAGGGGGGAAGTACGGTTATTTAAGCGTGGATGACAGGGTTCTATATTCACAAGGATTGCCGTTATACTACGAAA
Organism: Acidobacteriota bacterium; assembly: GCA_027038695.1. Classification (GTDB taxonomy): domain Bacteria; phylum Acidobacteriota; class Holophagae; order Thermotomaculales; family Thermotomaculaceae; genus Thermotomaculum. The sequence goes on along the minus strand of JALWHA010000130.1, from coordinate 12,681 downwards.
AAATGGGAGACCACTTTTACAAAAACATAGAAATTGGCTATCTTGAATAAACGAATAGGGAGTTGAAAATTGAGGACAGATGAATTTAATTACCATTTACCGCAGGAGTTGATTGCGCAAAAGCCCCTTGACGAAAGGGATAAAAGCAGAATGATGGTGTTAGACAGGGAAAATAAAACAATTGAGCATAGAATATTTTACGAATTTCCCGATATAATCCCCGATAACACAATGGTTGTCTTGAACAACACAAAGGTATTTCCCGCAAGGCTTTACTTAACAAAGAAAGAAACAGGGGCAAAAATAGAGGTATTTCTTTTAAAGCAGTTAGATAAAGAAGCGAAAAAGTGGAAGTGTATGGTAAAGCCTTCAAAAAGGGTAAAGAAAGGCACAATTCTTGAGTTTGAAAACGGGAAAAGGGTTGTTGTTGAAGAAAAGTTTGAAGAAGGCATTCACCATGTGATTTTTGACTTTGACAATCCCTTTGAAGAAATCTTTAAATTCGGAAAAACCCCGCTTCCCCCGTACATTAAAAGGGAGCCTGAAAACAATTTTGACCCTATAAGGTATCAAACAGTTTTTGCCGAAAAAACAGGAGCTGTTGCGGCGCCGACGGCAGGGTTTCACTTTACCGAAAGGGTTTTGAGGAAATTGGAAGAAAAGGGTGTGCCTATTAGAAAGATAACCCTTTATGTGGGTTTGGGAACATTCAAGCCTGTAACGGCGGAAACTGTTGAAGAGCATAAAATGGACAGCGAGCACTATGAAATAAGCGAAGAGGTTGCAAAAGACATAAATAACTGGAAAGAAAAAGGCGGGAAAATCCTTGCGGTAGGCACAACCGTTGTAAGGACACTTGAAGGCTGTTTTTTGAAACATGGAGAGATAAAAGGGGTTTCAGACGAAACAGACATATTTATCTACCCCCCCTATCAATTCAAGGTTGTTGACCATTTGTTGACAAACTTTCACCTTCCCAGATCAACACTTATAATGCTTGTTTCGGCATTTGCAGGGAAAGGCTTTGTATTTAAGGCATACAACGAAGCAGTCAAAGAAAAGTACCGTTTCTATTCCTACGGTGACTGTATGTTTGTGATTTAAGGGGTAAAATAGAATAGATTGGGTAAGGGATAGGTGCGGTCTCGTCAAGATATATGGAAACACGTAAAACAAAAATTATTAGCAGGGGAGAAAAAATGGATTACAACGAGACACTGGAGTTTGTAAAAAAGGCTTTTGAAGAAAAGAAAGACAAAGGGGGAAAACCTTACATTGAACACCTTTTATTTGTAGCAAACAAAATGGAAACCGAAGAGGAAAAAATAGTTGCACTTTTGCACGACATTGTTGAAGATATTGAAGGCATTACCCTTGATACATTAAGGCAAATGGGATACTCGGAAAAAATAGTAAAAGCGGTTGACGCAATGACTAAAAGAAAAGGGGAAGATTACGAGGATTACTTAAAAAGAGTAAAACAAAACCCTATAGCAAGAAAGGTGAAACTTGCTGATATAGAGCACAATATGGATTTATCAAGAATAGAAAACCCGACAGAAAAGGATTACGAGAGGATTGAGAAAAAGTACAAAAAGGCATTAAAACTCCTGAATAAAGATTAGGTTAACAGAATCGTATAGAAGAATCCCCGTACTTATCCCTTAAAAAATCCACCGCTTTAAACAGGTTGCACTTTTTGTTATAACCTTCAGGGGAAGGGAAGAGAAAAAGCGATTCTTCCTTTACAAAATTGGAAAGCCTCATCCCCACAAGCCTTATTGAAAGGGGAAGGAAATCAGCCTGCTTGAACAAAAAGAGTGCCTTTTTAATTATCTCATCGTCAAATATAAGGTATTGCTTTGTAAGGTTTGCGCTAAAATCCCTGAAATCCGAATACCTCACCTTAACCGAAATCTCTTTTGTCGCAAAGCCGTATCCCCTCATCTCCTTTCCAACCTTCTCACACAACCTTTTTAAAACGCCTATCACTTCGTTTCTGTCCATTGTGTTTCTATCAAGGGTCACTTCGGAAGAAATTGACTTCGGATAGCGGTTAAAAACGGGATTAGAAAGCAGGAATTTAAGCCACAACACGGGAAATTTTTCAATCAACTCCCCCACCCTGAAAACCTTGTTTGAATAAAAAAACCTTCTTGTCGCATCCCCGAAATAGGGAATTGAATCAATTGAATAGCCTTCAAGAAAAGAGTTTTCGTGCCTTTCTATAGCCCACACTATACCGTGAGGCTTTGCTATCTTTGCGCAAAACTTTGCAATCTTCGGAAACCTTGAAATACCCGCAGAGCACGGCAAATCCAGTTCATTTTTCACCCTTGTAATAACCTCGTGAGCAGCCCTCAAAGGGGACTTCCATATCTTCATTACCCCCTTTAAATCAATTAAAGCCTCGTCTATGGAAAGGGGATAAACATCAGGGGAAATTGTTTTCATAACTTCCATCACTTTAGCGGATAGCCTTTCGTAATCCCTGTGGTGAGGCCTTAAAACAATTAAAGAGGGGCAAAGTGTTTTTGCCTTGAATATAGGCATTCCAGAACAAACGCCGTACTTCCTTGCCTCATAAGAGGCGGAAGCCACAACGCCGAGCCTATCCCCCACCCCGCCGCCTACCACAACAGGCTTGCCCCTTAAATCAGGCCTTTCCCTTAACTCTGCCGAAACAAAAAAGGCGTCCATATCAATGTGGCAATAAATAGAGTGAATCCCTTCAAGCATAAAATCCCCTTAAATCAAAGGTAAAACAAAACAAGCAATTTAAAATCAATACTTTCTGACAACCCCTATAACAACTCCCTGAATCTTAACCCTGTTTTCGTCAAAAACCATAGTCTCCATCTCTTTGTTTGCAGGGATTAACTCCACCTTACTTCCTCTCTTTCTAAACTTCTTAACGGTGGTTTCGTGACCGTCAACAAGTGCAATAACAATATCCCCGTTGTATGCCGTTTCCCTCTTTTCCACAATGACAATGTCTCCGTCGCAAATATGCTCGTCAATCATAGAATCTCCCCTGACCTTCAAAGCATAGGTTTTCATAGGAGTGGTAACAATTGAAGCGGGAACCTCAACATTCTCCTCAAACTGGTAAACAGTGACAGGCTCTCCCGCCGTAACATAGCCGAAAAGGGGAATGCTCACAGTCTTTGTCTCAGGCTCACACCTTGCGCTTGCTGAAAAAACATCAATCCCCTTTTCGTTTAACTTCTTAATATGCTCGTGCACCGTTGAAACAGACTTAATCCCCATACACTCGGCAATCTCTTTCAAAGTGGGATAATGTCCCCTTTGTTCAAGGAGTTTTGAAACACAGTCAAGCAACTCCCTCTGCTTTCTCGTTAATGCCATACTTACCCCCTCCCTTTTCTTAACTAAAATATAACCGAAAAAATACGAAAAATCAAGAAAAAAACAAAAAAACAAGAAGAGCAACATTATACTTATTAACAATATGCCATAATCCATATAGAGGAATAAAAAGACATTTGATTGCCTATAATCTCCCCTTTGTATAAAAAATGTTTGGGACAGGTTACGGTTATTTGTTTATAAACCCCTTGAAATTGCAATAAAAAAACATATACAATTAAATTAATCAATTTAAGGGGGATTTATGGCTATTAGCGAAAAATTAAAAAAGATTTTTGACAAAGACTCAAAAAAGATAAAAAAATGCCTCTTTCCCGCCGCAGGATACGGCACAAGATTTCTGCCGGCAACCAAGGCAATGCCTAAAGAGATGCTTCCCATAGTAAATAAACCCCTTATCCAATACGGAGTTGAAGAAGCCCTTGAAGCGGGAATCACCAATATGGCAATAGTAACCGGAAGGGGTAAAAGGGCGATTGAAGACCATTTTGATATATCTTACGAACTCGAAAACCAGATTAAAGGGACTTCTAAAGAATCACTTTTATCCGATATTAGGGCTGTTATTAACAGATGTGTATTTACCTATACAAGGCAGATTGAAATGAAAGGATTAGGCCATGCGGTTCTAACCGGCAAACCCCTTATCGGGGAAGAACCCTTTGCCGTTATCCTTGCTGACGATCTATGCTTTAACGAAAATTCCGCCGTTTTAAAACAGATGATTGAAATTTACGAACAATACGGAGTCTGCGTGGTTGCGGTACAGGAAGTAAATCCTGAAGACGTTTCCAAATACGGTGTTATAAAGGGAGAAGAGGTTGACGATAGAATTTACAAGGTTGACTATATGGTTGAAAAACCCTCAAAAGAAGAAGCCCCGTCAAACCTTGCCGTAATAGGAAGATATATTTTAATCCCTGAAATTTTCAGTATCCTTGAAACACTGCCGCCGGGGAAAAACGGAGAAATTCAACTAACGGACGCGTTGTTAAAACTTGCCGAAGAAGGGAAAGTTCTTGCATATAAATTCAAAGGCAAAAGGTTTGACTGCGGCAGTGTATCCGGTTTTGTTGAAGCGACAAACTTCTTTTTTGAGAGAATTACAAATTGATAGAGAGAAGATTAATAAATTTTTACATTTCAAGGCTTTTTACTTTTTTACTATTCTTTTTAGTGGTACTTATTTTCAACGCTTTTAAAGAACCTAACGAAACAAAGGTTATTCATGTAGCGATTTCCCTTGCAATTTACGGTGCAATCAACTTCATATACTACAGCAGCAAAAAACTAAAAGCCAATATTCTCCCTATTCTTATTTTAGACACCGTCTTTATCTCTTTAATAGTGTATTTTACGGGAGGCATTCAAAGTAACTTCCATATACTTTACCTTATCCTTATCGTGTTTGCGGGATTCTACGTAGAAAAAACTCACCTTTATTTTCTTGCAACCGTATCGGTAATAGGGTTTATGGCATCTGTTTCAATAACATACTTAAAAACCCCCAAACATTTCGGATTATCCACTTTTTATCTAATATCTTACCCGGTTGCGGTTTACTTCGTTGCCATATTTACCATTTCTTTAATTATTATCAGTATTAACAAAAGGGCAAAGAAGTTAAAAGAAAGTTTAAGGGAAAAAGAAATGCAAATAGAAGAAATCACAAGGCTTAAGAATAAAATAGTTGACACCATTACAAGCGGAATTATAACCACAGACAAAGATTTAAAAATCAATTTTATAAACCCACAGGGAATAGAGTACTTAAAAAAAATATACCCCGGAGAAGAAGTTTTAGGGAAAAACCTTAAAGAACTGTTCCCTGTTAAAGATTTTGTAGATAAATTGGATTTTCTTGACAGGTATATAGTAGAGATACAAGACCGACTTTTCGGAGTAAGCATGGTTAAACTCTTTTCCGATAAACAATTTAAAGGCTTTTTAGTGGTTTTTCAAGACTTAACAAAGATAAAGCAGATGGAAAAAAAAGCACAATTTAAAAATAAAATGGTTGAGTTAGGGGAACTTTCCGCTTCATTTGCACATGAGTTCAGAAACTCTTTAGCATCAATAAAAGGCGCCATACAACTTTTAAAAGAAGAAGATGAAATTGATAAAGAATTGTTAACGGTTATTGACAATGAAATCAACAGGCTTGCTACGGAGATTAACGATTTTTTAAGGTTTGCAAGAAAAGACTTTCAAAAACCAGATTATGCTCCCATAGTCCCTATTGTAAAAGCAACCGTGGAAAAATTCCAATCCCTTCTTGACAGAGATATTCATTTTGAATATATACAGAATGTAGAAGAGAGCGCCAGTGCTTACTTTGAATCGGTAAGATTAAAAAAGGTTTTATTTAACTTACTGATGAATGCCAGAAAAGCAGTAGATTATGTGGATAGAAAAAATATAAGGATGAAATTGTATCAGGATGGTAACCATATAGTTGTTGAGGTGCAGGATACCGGGATAGGTATTAAGGATAATTATAAGTCTAAAGTTTTTGAGCCATACTATTCAGGGTTTGCAAAGGGAATAGGGATGGGATTGGCTCTTTCCAGAACATTTATTGAAGAGATGAACGGAGAAATACACTTTGATTCGGAAGAAGGCAAGGGAACTATTTTTAAAGTAATGCTTGTTAAAGAGGGTGAAAATGAAAAATAGCATACTTGTAATTGAGGACGAACATAATCTGCTTTTTATTATTAAAAAAGCACTTGCGCCTTTAGGGTGTGAAATTGAAACGGCCACATCGGCATTGATCGCTCAAGACTATGTTCTGAAAAAAAACTTTGACATAATCATATGCGACATTAAACTCCCGAACATGAGCGGAATAGAATTTTTAAAATGGTGCAGGGAAAGGGGAATAGATTCCGATTTTATTATTATGACGGCATTTGCCACCACAGACACTGCTATTGAGGCTTTAAGAATGGGAGCGTCGGAGTATCTGATTAAACCATTTAACATTGACGAATTACGCTTAATCGTAGAAAAAACCGTAAAAGTAAGGAACTTAAAAAAAGAAAATATACTTTTAAAGACTCAGGTTTTTCAAGATATAAAAAAGACCGGATTAATAGGAGAAAGCAAAGAGATTAAGAAAGTATTAAACCTTGTACAAAAAGTGGCTCCGACAGACGCCACCGTCTTAATTACCGGAGAAAGCGGAGTAGGAAAAGAACTTGTCGCAAAAGCCATTCATTTAAACAGTAAAAGAAAAGACAACAAATTTCTCTCAATAAACTGCGCTGCATTGCCGGAATCATTGTTGGAATCCGAACTTTTCGGTTACGAAAAAGGTGCTTTTACCGGTGCGGACAGAGATAAACCCGGAATGTTTGAAACCGCTCACAAAGGAACCCTGTTTTTAGATGAAATAGGTGAGATGCCTCTCTCAATGCAGGCAAAACTTCTGAGGGTTCTACAGGATTTTAAAATAAGGCGTTTAGGGGGAAGGTCAGACATAGAGGTTGACGTAAGAATTATATGTGCAACTAACAGAAATATTGAAGAAGAAGTAAAAAAAGGCCAATTCAGGGAAGACCTATACTATAGAATCAATGTTTTTCATATCCCTATACCTCCCTTAAGGGAAAGAAAAAGCGATATACCTATTCTCTTAACTTACTTTATTGATAAATTTTCAAAAAAATTGGGGATAAAGAAACCGGCAGTTTCAAAAGAATTCCTTAACTATATTGAAAATTACTCTTTCCCGGGAAACGTAAGGGAACTGGAAAATCTTGTAGAAAGGGCTTTAACCATTATGGAAGGTGAAACACTATTGCCTTCCCACCTTCCGGAAAAAATACTAAACAATCACAATAATATAAACGAAGAAATCAATGTGCCGGAACAGGGTATTGATATTGAAAGCGTTTTAGACGAAATAAGGCTAAAATATATGGAAGAAGCCTTGAGAAAAACCGGAGGAAAAATGAAAGATGCGGCAAAACTCTTAAAAATGAGTTTTCGTTCATTTAGATACTATTACCACAAATTAAAAAATAGAAACGCATAGAACTTTTTTACTATCTTTTAACGTTGTTTCTCCTATAAAAAACTTTTAAAATAAGGTGTTGCTGGTATAATAGATTTACAGGTGAATTATGGAAAAAAACATAGAGAATAAAGAAAAAAAAATTCCGGCATATTTAAGATATTGGGGCTTAAAAAAGAACCCTTTTGCTCTTGCACCCGACCCCGACATGATGTACATGAGCAAACAGCACCAGGAATGCCTGTTACGCCTTAAGTTTACGGTGGTTTCCGGAAAGGGAGGAGCGTTACTGATCTCGGAAAACGCGGGAGACGGCAAAACCACCTTGCTAAAAAAATTCATGGAAACCATTAGGGAAGATGTAGGAACCGATGTCAAAATCGCCTTTTTAGACCACCCCACCCTTTCGGTAAACGAAATGCTCGCCGAAATTGCAAGGCAATTCGGGGTTGAGGGAATGGACGTAACAAACAAAATCAATATTTTAAACTCTATGAAAGAAAAACTAAAAGAGTTAAAGGACAACGGGTATAAAAACGTCGTAATAATAGACGAAGGGCAGATGTTAGCAAATAACCCTGAAATGCTCCAAGAGTTAAGAATATTAATGAACCTTGTCCACCAGGGAGAGTTTCTACTAAGTTTTATACTATCGGGACAAAAACCCCTTGAGCCTGCTATCAGAGGCATGCCAGAGTTCTGGCAAAGGCTTCCGGTAAGGTTTTTTTTAAGAAACCTTGATTTTTCAGACACAAAGAATTTAATCAGGCACAGAATTGAACAGGCGGGTGGAGACGCAGGCAAAATCTTTTCGGAAACCGCTTACAAAGGGATTTACAACTTCTCCGAAGGAACCCCCAGGGTAATACTCTCAATCGCTGACCTGGCTCTGGTAATCGGCCATTCAATGTACTCAAAAAAGATAGATTTTGCTGAGATATCGCAGGCGGCGGGAGACATGAACAAAGGAGGGGAAAGTTACCACTACTTTAAATACCTGGAAGACGAAACAGTTGATAAACTTGAAGAAGAAAAGGTCAAATGTCCGTTTTGCAACACTTTTATAGACCAGGACCTGGTGTATTGCCCAAACTGCAACTCTCTCGTCAACAAAGATGAAAATCAGAAGATGTATAAATGTGAAAGTTGTGGAATGCTTAACCTTGAAGGCCAGATGTTTTGTTCATTTTGTGGCAATCTTTTGCTAAAGATGTGTCCTCAATGTGGATTCCACAATCCTATAGGAAGAAAGGTTTGCGAAGGGTGTGGCTTTGTATTTGAAAACGAAGGCAGTACTAAAAATATGCTTAAAGAATTCAAAAACAGCATAAAGACAAATTTTCAAGATTACACCGACGTCACAAGCGTTACCCATATGTTCTCAAACGAAGAGCCTCTAATGCTTGTAAAGCCGAAAATTACATTCAAGGGATACATGCCTAACTTTAAATATATTGACGGTGGAACAAAGTTTTTGAAAAATTTCCACTGTTCTTTTATCCTTACCACGGGAGGGATATCCTTTTTAGGTAAAAAAGATTCTTTCTATATTCCGTTTCACCAAATTGAGAAAATTGAAACAACGGTTGAAAAAAACTCAAAGTTTATAATCAGGATTAAAAATTCAGAAAAAAGAATCCTCTTTACACTGCCTATAAAAGACAATCAAAAATCACAGTTAATAATAATCTTGAATAAATTTATAACCGGATTAAAGGAGGTTTTATGACAAAATATGTTTATTTCTTTACCAAAAGCGGAGCGGAAGGCAACGCAAAAATGAAAGACCTGTTAGGCGGCAAAGGAGCAAACCTTGCCGAAATGTGCAATATAGGGATACCGGTACCGCCGGGATTTACAATAACCGCGGAAGCATGCGTTTTTTACTATAAAAACGGAGGAAAATATCCGGAAGGATTGGAACAACAGGTACAAGAAAACCTTGAAAAACTTGAAAAAGAAACAGGAAAAAAGTTCGGAGACACCGAAAATCCCCTTCTTGTTTCGGTACGTTCCGGAGCAAGAGTTTCTATGCCGGGTATGATGGACACAATCTTGAATTTGGGATTAAACGACCAGGCTGTTAAAGGCCTTGCGAAAATTTCAGAAAACGAAAGGTTTGCATACGACTCTTACAGAAGGTTTATTCAGATGTTCGGGAATGTGGTAATGAAGATAGATTCGTCTCACTTTGAGCATGAACTTGAAAAAATGAAAAAAGAAAAGGGAGTTTCAAACGATACTGATTTAGACGCGGAAGACCTGAAAAAATTGCTTGAAAAATATAAAGCCATATACAAAGAACAGACGGGAAAAGATTTCCCTCAAAATCCAGAAGAACAACTATGGCTTGCTATAAATGCGGTATTTGAATCATGGGACAATGAAAGGGCAAAGGTTTATAGAAGGATAAACGGGATCCCTGACGATTGGGGAACGGCGGTTAACGTGCAATCCATGGTATTCGGTAACTTAGGAGACGATTCAGCCACAGGCGTAGCCTTTACAAGAGACCCGGCAACAGGGGAAAAGAGGTTTTTCGGAGAATACCTTATTAACGCACAGGGAGAAGACGTAGTTGCGGGAATCAGGACACCTCACCCAATAACAAAAGAGCAGGCAAAAGAAAGCGGACTAAAATCCCTTGAAGAAGAGATGCCGGAAGTATTCAAACAACTCGTTGACGTTTACAAAAAACTTGAAAAACACTACAGAGATATGCAGGATCTGGAATTTACCATAGAAAAGGGTAAACTCTTCCTGTTGCAGACAAGAACGGGAAAGAGAACAGGCTTTGCTTCAATCAGAATTGCGGTTGATATGGTTGAGGAAGGTTTGATTTCAAAAGAAGAAGCCATAATGAGAATAGACCCGGCCGCGGTAACTCAATTGCTTGCCCCTGTTTTTGACAGAGAGGATAAGGAAAAGGCTTTAAAAGAAGGCAGGTTGATGACAAAGGGTTTAAACGCAGGCCCGGGTGCCGCAAGCGGAAGAATTGCATTATCAGCCGAAAATGCGGTTGAAATGGCAAAAGAGGGGCCGGTTATACTCGTAAGAATAGAAACCTCCCCGGAAGACCTTGCGGGAATGGACGCGGCTGAAGGGATTTTAACCGCAAGGGGCGGAATGACCTCGCATGCAGCCGTTGTTGCGAGGGGGATGGGAAAACCCTGCGTTGTAGGCGCCGGAAAACTTGAAATAGACTATAGCAAAAAAACCGTTACCGCTAACGGGAAAACACTGAAAGAAGGGGATTATATCTCAATTGACGGGACAACCGGAGAGGTAATTGAAGGTAAATTAAAAACCATGCCTTCCGAAGTTATCCAGATACTTATTCACGGCAGAGGCAAGGTTGAGGATTCATTGATTTGCTCAAACTACGTAAAGATAATCTCCTGGGCCGAAGAGTTTAAAAAATTAGGTGTAAGGACAAACGCTGATACCCCGCATGATTCAGCCGTGGCAAGGAGTCTGGGAGCCAAGGGTATAGGGCTTTGCAGAACCGAACATATGTTTTTTGAAGAAGACAGAATCAAAGCGGTAAGGGAAATGATTGTATCAAAAACATTGGAAGAAAGGGAAAAAGCACTGGCAAAAATTCTTCCTATGCAAAGAAGCGACTTTGAAGGCATTTTTGAAGCAATGGACGGGTTGCCTGTCACGGTAAGGCTGTTAGACCCGCCGCTCCACGAATTCTTGCCTAAAGAAGACGATGACATCAGGGAATTGGCAAAAGACCTTGGGGTAACCTTTGAAGAGTTAAAGGCAAGGGTGGAATCCCTGCACGAAATGAACCCGATGTTAGGACATAGAGGCTGCCGTCTCGGAATAACCTACCCGGAAATATATAAAATGCAGGTAAGGGCAATTATAGAGGCGGCTATCAATAACAAACAAAAAGGATTAAATCCTTTACCTGAAATAATGATCCCCCTTGTAGGGTTTAAGGCTGAACTTGAGTACTTAAAAAACATACTAACTGAAGAAATTGAAAAGGTTTTTGAAGAAAAGGGAGAAAGAATCGATTACCTTATGGGAACAATGATTGAGGTACCGAGGGCTGCCGTAACCGCAGACCAGATTGCCGAGATTGCTCAATTCTTCTCATTCGGAACCAACGATTTAACGCAGATGGGATTAGGTTTCTCAAGGGACGATGCAGGTGAATTTATTAGAATTTACCGTGAAAAAAAGATTTTGCCGCATGACCCGTTCCAGAGCATAGACGTTGACGGCGTAGGGCAACTCGTCCAAATTGCATGTGAAAAGGGAAGAAGCACAAACCCGAAACTTAAATTAGGGATATGCGGGGAACACGGCGGAGACCCGAAATCGGTGGAATTCTGCCATAAAACCGGATTAACCTATGTAAGTTGCTCTCCTTACAGAGTTCCGGTAGCGATAGTTGCGGCTGCACAGGCTTCATTAAAAGAAAAGAATTAATAAAAGCAAAGAGTTTTAGCCCCGCCTTTTTATGCGGGGCTTTCTTTTTTGAGGAAATATGATAATAGTGGACACAATTTTCAAAGCGGAAAACATAAAAGAAAAAATCATGAATTCCGCAGTTTTAGGTGTGGACATTGAAACCTACGACTATCAAAAAAAAGACTTCGGAACAATAAGGCTTGTCCAGGTGGCTACAGAAAACGAAGTTTATGTTTTTGATTTAATGAAAACTCCTTTACCCGATTATCTCAAAGAAGTTTTTAAAAATGACAAACAGGTGAAATTATTCCATTACGGTTTCTTTGATATGTCACACTTGATAAAAGAGTATAACTGTGTTTTTAATAATACCTTTTGTACCGCAAACGCCACCAAAATAATAGGTTGCGGACTCAACGTGAGGTACGGCCTGAAAAAGGTAGCTGAAATGTTTTTGGGGGAAGAGATAGATAAAAGTGAACAAAAAAGCGATTGGGGAGGGGAATTAACCGAATCACAGATAGCATACGCCTCAAAAGACGCCTCAATCCTTTTAAGATTATACAAAGTCCAATTAGAATACCTAACCAAGAAAGGGTTAAAAAAGATAGCCGCTCTGGAAAACGCAATTCAAAGGATTGACGCCTTTAACTATGCAAACCGTTTTCAGGCAAACAAAGAAAAACTTGAAAAAGATTTACAAGATATAGAAGAAAACTACTTTAGGGGAATAAGCATTCAAGAGATTGAACAGGCAAAAAACCTCTCTCAAACACTGCAGGACAAAATAAAACAATACAATCTTTTAAAAAAAATAAAAGAAAAAGGCTTTTATTCTCAATTCA
>JALWHA010000129.1 GCA_027038695.1 Acidobacteriota bacterium | reverse complement strand
GGAGATTGAAGTCGGGGGTATTGAGATCGAAGCACCGAGGGTAATAAAGGCTGCAAACGGATATTTTATTCCCGTGACCGTCAGGTTGCCTGAATACATGGTTGACGAGTTAAGGCTTAATTTTGATTTAAAGATAGAGATTAAAAGGAAAAAGAAGGGGTAATAGTGGATTTTAAAAAAGCCTTTGTTGCGGTTTCTGTTGCTTTCTTTACCGTAATCGTGGACATTTTGTTTGATACAATGTATGTTTTTCCTATTGTAATTATGATTTTTCTTTCTTATTTTTTAATGAAATATTACGAAGAAGCAAAAAGCGGTTTATCCGAAAGAAAAGAGAACAAGGAAGCGGATGTTAGTGATATTCCTAAGTGCAATGTAGAGTTTTTTAAATCAATTTTAAAGAAAAAGATCCGGAATTTTGAAAAAAACAGGTTTTTGGTTTCTTTTGTTGAAAAAAAGGTAAAAGAATTGCAGGAGAATGTTGTTGAATATTCAACTATTTCCCTTGTTGAATTAAACGAATACTATCAATTAAAAAATGCTTTGAATGGGAAGATTTTCGCAAAGAAGGGTTTTTTTGAAGAGGAATTAAAAAACTTTTTTGATTTTCTTGATACAGAGGGAATTAAATACTCTTTTCAACTCGGATTTGAAAACAACTTTTTTTGTAAAGGGATGACTCCTGTTCTGGTTGAAGTAAATTTCCCTGAAGCAAACCTCACGGAAAGGCAGGTTGAGATTATTCTGGTTGGTAATAAATATACCGGCAGGGTAAAACTTGTGGGAAAACTTTTTTCTTTAAGAGGGGTTGTTGAACATGCAGGAGGCTTTTTCGTTGCGGTAAGGGAAAACGGGACAAAGGTATTTTTCGGTTTTGCCGGTTTAATTGATTAGTTGAGAATGAATAAAGGCGTCTATTTATTGGTTTGTTTTCTCCCCTCGGATTGCTATCTTAAGACCAAATCAAAAGCATTTTCTTTAAAAAAAGGGTATTACTATTACTGCGGTTCGGCAATGAGAGGGTTGTCTTCAAGGGTTAAGAGGCATTTAAGAAAGAATAAAGAGAAAAAGCACTGGCATATAGATTTTTTAACTGAAAAAGCACAGATCCTTTTTGTAAACCCGTATCTTGTAGGCGATAATGCATTGGAACATATGCTTGCAGAAATATTGTTTAATGAAGGGTTGACGCCTATTGACGGTTTCGGTTGCGGGGACTGCAAGTGTAATTCTCATCTGTTTTATTCTAAAAAACTTGAGGCAAAGCCTTACCTTAAAAAACTCTTTGAAAAACATATTGAAAAAGTAATAGAGATTTTGCTTGAAGTTTACAGGGGAAAGGAGACCCCCGTTGAGAAGTTTAAAACACCGTGGGAATTGCTTGTCTCCTGTATTATCTCTTTAAGGACAAGGGACGAGGTAACCGCTGTTTCCGCCGAAAGGTTATTTAAAGAAGCATCTACACCTGAAAAACTTATGAAACTTTCCCCTGAAAGGATAGGAGAGTTGATTTATCCCGCCGGTTTTTACAAAACAAAGGGGAAAAATTTGCAAAAGGTTGCCGAGATAATAGTAAAAGAGCATAAAGGGAAAGTGCCTGACAACAAAGAAGAGTTGTTGAAATTACCCAATGTCGGTATAAAAACCGCAAACCTTGTGCTTGCAAACGGTTACGGGCATTACGAAGTCTGTGTTGACACCCATGTTCACAGGATTTCAAACAGATTGGGTTTTATTAAAACCGAAACCCCCGAGCAGAGTGAAAGGGTTTTGAAAAATATTTTGCCTGAAAAGTATATGAGGGAATACAACGGGTTGCTGGTAAAACACGGACAAAACGTTTGCAAACCGATAAGGCCTTTATGCGGCAAATGTCCCTTAACCGAATTATGTATGCATGCGATAAAAAATGAGAATAGTAAGATTAAAAAAGGTTGATTCAACAAATCTGGAAGCTTTCAGGCTTCTTGAAGAGACAGATTTTGTCGTTGTTTCTGCCGATACACAAACCGAAGGATACGGAAGGAATAAATCTAAATGGATTTCTTCCGAAGGAAATATCCATTTGTCAATCGGGAAAGCGGTTAAGGTTGAAACCGTAAAGCATCTTTCAATTTATGCACTTTACAAAGTGTTCGGTATTTTGAGAAATTACACGCAGGGGAAATTAAAGGTTAAGTGGCCTAACGATATTTTGTTAAACGGTAAAAAGCTGGCCGGGATCCTTGTTGAATCTAAAATAAAAGGGCATAAGGCAAAGGTTGTCATAGGTGTCGGGGTTAACTACGCCTTTGCGCCGATTGAGACAGGTGCCTCGTTAGGCGGGGAGAGCAATGTTCTCAAAGGTGAGTTAGAGCAATCCCTTGTGAATGCGTTGGCCGGTATTTTTCGAGAACAACCTGATTTTGCTGAAATTCTATCTTTTATTGAAGAAAATTCTTTTTTTAAAATCGGGGATTTAATTCAAATGGATTCGGGAGGAACCTTGATTACCGGGATTTTTAAAGGTTATAGTTCTGATTTTGCAATAGTTCTTGAAAGCGACGGGAAAGAGTTATTTTTTTATTCGGGAGAGGTTAAAAAGGTAAGAAAAAGTTGATATAATTTTGCCATTAGAGAAGTAATTTGAAAATCGGGGGACGGTATGAAAATTGTAGGTGCTTTGATGATTTTGTTGTTTATGTTTTTAAGTGTTTCCTGCGGGAAAAAGATGGACCCTGTTCCTTCCTCTAAAACTTCGGTTAAAGAGGTGTTGAAATGAAGGTTTCAAAAATTTACGGTACTCTTACTTTCAATGACAGGATAATGAAAGACAAACTTTCTTATGAAGTTTATAAGCGTTTTAAAAAGACAATTGAAGAAGGCGAACCGATTTCAAAGGAGATTGCCGAGTGTATAGCACACGCTTTAAAGGAATGGGCAATTGAAAACAATTGTACCCATTACACCCATTGGTTTCACCCTTTAACGGGGCTCACCGCCGAGAAGCATGACGCTTTTTTAACCTTTGACGGAGATTTGACTCCTATTGAAAGGTTTCTTGCAGATGAATTAATTCAGGGAGAGCCTGACGCCTCAAGTTTTCCAAGCGGAGGGACAAGGTCAACCTTTGAGGCAAGGGGTTACACGGCATGGGACCCTCAGAGCCCCTGTTTTATTATGGAAGGGAAGAAGAGTAATACCCTCTGTATTCCTTCGGTTTTTCTTTCGTACAATGGCGATTCTCTTGATAAAAAATCCGTTCTTTTAAAATCAATTAAGGTGCTGGAAGAGGCTACCAAAAAAGTTCTTGAAATTTCCGAGTTTCCCGTCCCCGAAAAGGTCTTTGTTACTACCGGGCCTGAACAGGAGTATTACCTATTAGATAGAGAGGTTTTCGAAAAAAGGGAAGACCTTGTTATAACCGGAAGGACTTTGCTCGGGGCAAATTCCGTAAAGGGACAGAAACTTGAAGACCATTACTTCGGAAGTATCCCCGACAGGGTTAAATATTTTATGGAAGACGTGGAATATGCTTTGTATAAATTAGGGGTACCGGCAAAAACAAGGCATAACGAGGTTGCCCCCTGTCAGTTTGAGTTGGCGCCTGTTTTTGAAGAGTTAAATATAGCCGCGGACCATAATCACCTTGTAATGGTTATGCTTGAAAAAAAAGCAAGGGAGCACGGGTTTGCTTTACTTCTTCACGAAAAACCATTTAAAGGCTTAAACGGAAGCGGAAAACACAATAACTGGTCTATAGCGGATAACAGGGGCATTAATTATCTTTCTCCCGGCAAAAATAGAGAAGAATTTTTAAGGTTTTTGCTTTTCTTCGTAGGGGTGATCAACGGTGTTTACAAACATGAAAAGTTTATAAGGGCATCTGTTGCCTCTGCGGCAAATGACCACAGGCTGGGAGGAAACGAAGCGCCTCCCTCAATAATTTCGGTTTTTGTCGGAACTGCTCTCGGCAATGTGCTGGAAAACCTTATGGAAGGAAACTTTGTTGAGCCTGAGCATTCAAAAACACTGGAAATAGGGCTTTCATACCTTCCTCAAATTGAAAGGCACAATACAGACAGGAATAGGACATCTCCCGTTGCTTTTACGGGAAATAAGTTTGAGTTCAGGGCGGTAGGTTCTTCTCAGCCTTTAGGTTTGCCTAATACTGTTTTAAATGCGTCGGTTGCCGATAGTTTTAATGAAATAAGCAACTTAATTAAGAGTGAAAAAGATAGTGGCAAGAACAGGGAAGAAGCAATCCTTTCCGCTTTGTCCAAAGTGTTGAAAAATTGCCGTAAAGTTATATTTAACGGAAACGGTTACAGCAAAGAATGGCTTTATGAAGCGGAAAAGCGGGGATTGTCTAATTTGAAAAATACTCCCGAGGCTTTGAAAAATTCATTCGGAAACGAAAAAGAGAGGGATTTTCTCATAAAATTAGGAATTTTGTCCGAAAGGGAGCTTAATGCAAGGTTGAATATAAAGTACGACCATTATTCCAAGGTTGTTGACATAGAGGCAAAGATGTTTGTCAAAATGATTAAAAAGTATGTTCGTAATGCGGCCTTTAAGCAGGCAAAAAGGTTTGCCGAGGTTGATTTTTTTGATTCCTCGGCTTATATGAAGTCTATTAAATCAATGGAGGAAAAAGTAAAGGTTTTGATCGGGGAGATTGAGCATTTTGAATCTGTTGAGGGAGAAAAAAAAGCGTTTTTTGCGGCGAATACCGTAATCCCTTTAATGGAAAAGTTGAGGGAAGTTGTTGATTTTATAGAGACGGAAACGGATAAGTCTTTGTGGCCTATCCCCGATTACGATTCTATGCTAATACTGTGAGATGAACGATTATCTATTTTTTGATTCAAACAGGTTAATTAAAGGCGAAAGGTTAAAAAAAACAGGAAGATTAAAGTTTGATACGGCGGTTTTTTATGCGCTTCAGCTTGTTAATGCGGGTTTTTACTATAAAAAGATAGGGGTAATGCCGGATTCTTTAACCCCCGAACAGCTTCTTGTCACGGAAGACGATTTTCTATTTGTTGGCGACAAAATTGTAAATTACAAAGAGTTTAACGAGTTAAAATACCTTGCTTTTGTTAAAGGTTTTTTCTATAAATTGATTTTAGGCGGCAAAGAAGGGGCTTCCCTTACCTCTTCTGTCAAGAATTATTCTCAAGATTTTACGAAAACACTGGACAATCTGGATAATCCCGGCAATTCTCTGGTTAGTTTTTTGGCTTTAATTGAGGGGATTAAACCTGTTTCCATGGAATTATCGGATAAATTGGTACATGTAAAGGTGAATACAGATCTTTTTGATAATTTTTTCAATTTAAATAGGAATGTCGTTTTTTATGTGTTTCCATATGCACATATTATTTCTTTAATGCTTAAAACGTTCGGCGTGTCTTTTGTGTCGGAAGAAAGGCCTCATATCCCGTTCGGTAGTTACAACAGGTTTTCAGAAAGGTTCTTCTATTTGAATTTTCCTTGTTACGACGGCAGCAATTTGCCTGATGTGGATTCTATGTGGAAAAAGGCAAGGAAGGTTTTAAAGAGTGTTAAAGAAGAGATATACTTTTTTGAAACGGCAGAGGGGTTGGATTCTTTTTCTTTAGGTTTATTTGAAAAGATAGGGGAGGAATTGGATAATTTTAAAGTTATTGTCCTGGATAACGAACCCTTTTCACCCGTTTATAACAGATTGCTTTTGGAAGGTAAAGCGGTGTTGTTTAATCCTGTGCTATCGGAGGATATTGGCCTGGAAAACTATATTTTCGCCGAGTATTCTTTTCAAAGATTTGCCAATAAACTCAATGTTGAATCCTCAAAACTTTTTTGTTCTTTTGTTTATCTTCTTGAAAAAGGGGATTTCCCGTCCCGGGAGGAAACGGTTCGCTCACTCGGTTTGTCAGAAGAGGAAATAGAAGATTTAAAAAAAGAAAAGGAAAATTTAACAGGAGAGAAAAAAGGTTTTTTTAAAAACGGTAAATGTATCTTCCCGCTTCAAGTTAAACCTGTTATCGGTAAAAAGGTTAAGGCGATTTTGGAAAATGCGGTAAAAAGGTATTATTCTTTAATTATTTCAGAAAAGGATTTTTTAAAAAAGCACAAAGGCAAGGTAGATCTGGCTGAATTTGTTGAAAAGAGGGAAAATATTGATAACAACGTAAAGGCATTTTTCTGGTATTGTGCCGATAATTTCAAAAAGGCTTTATCTTTATGGGGGGATTCCCCGAAGAGGGATTTTTTCTCCTTTGTTGTCGAATCTCTATACTTTTTAAATAGGTTTGACGAACTTATATCGTTTTGCGAAAAAAATAAATTTTTTCATTCTTTTTATTACCTTGTTTCTGCTTTAATAGGAAAACGATTAAAAGAAATTAAGGTTGACGGATATTGTGCTCTGGAATTGGCATTTAAAAAAAGGGATTTTAAAGCCTTAAACATTCTTTTAAACGGCTACGGCAAAAAGGACGCCGTTTATTATAGGTTTTATGCCTTGTATTCTTATTTTAATAAAGAAGGCGATGTTTATTTGAAGTTTTTTGAAAAAGCAATAGAGTATGCTCAAAGAGAAAATAATTTCCTTGAGCTTGCTTTGGCTTATAAGCATTTCGGAAACGTAATGTATTACACCGAGGATTTTTTCACCGCAAGAGACTATTATTTAAAAGCGCTTAAGATTGCCGTTGATATTGAAAATGAAGGCATATTCGAAGATGTTGAGTATAATTTGTCACATATTGACATAATAATGTGTGAACTTGACAGGAGTTACAAGTATTTTTTAAAAGCCTATTTGAAGGTAAAGGGTACCGAGTATTACAGGGAGCAGATTTACCTGTTAAAGGCATTGGCTAAGATCAACGCTTTTGCGTCAAGGGCTAAGGAGGCTGAAAGTTATATGCTTGAAGCCTTTAATGTGGCGAAAAAGCATAATTTAGATACGGAGTTGCCTCAAATCCACTTTGTTTTGGTAACAATTTATCAGGATATGGGTGATTTTGAAAAAAGCGAATATTATCTTAACCTTTTTGAAAAAGAAAGTGATATAGAACTGTTTAAAAGAGAAATTACCTATAAAAAGATTGAGCTTTCATATTTTAAAGGTGATTTGGAGAAAGCCGGAGAATATTTTAAAAAATGGGAATTAAAAGGGCACGATAAACTTCAACCGTATCTATATAAATGGTTGAAACTTCTGTTATTTGAAACGAATCTTGCCGATGTGTATGATTTTTACCGAGAGGTTGAAAGTTGTCCTTTGAGGCATACGGTTTTTTTAATAAAATGCGAACTTTTAAAAAGGTACCCCAGGCTTGTTTTTGTATTGGAAGACGATTTGATTGAGAGAGATTATTCGGCGGTAAGACATTTTAACGGCGAGTTTGCTTCGGTATACAGAGAGGCTATTGTGAGAAAGAAGAAAGCCAAATTTGATCCCGAGTTGTTTGTTTTGTTCAATCAGGCTTTTGAATACTCTAAGAAAGGTGAGGTTTATACCGTAAAAAAAGTTTTGGACGAGTTTGCAAGATGGTTGGGGTTAAATGTTTTAAATCTTGTGCCTTTTAAAGAGGATGTTGAAAATGAATGGCCTTTTGTTTTAACGGACGGGGAAAAGAATGTTTGCCTTGTAAGCGATACTGAGGTTGACAATGATTTTTTCCCTCTTTTAAGGTTTTTGTTAAGCCTTGTTGCTTCTTATATTAAATTTGTTTATTCGGAAAATGAAGTGTTTTCCCAAAACAACGAATGCGATTTCTTTAATGAGATAATAGGTAAAAGTGAGGCGGTCGGTTTTTTGAAGCAGAGTATTTTAAAAGTTGCCGATTTTAACGTGCCTGTTTTAATTACGGGAGAAAGCGGAACCGGCAAGGAATTGGTGGCAAGGGCGTTGCATTATTGCTCAAGACGAAAGAGAAATAGGTTTGTTCCTATTAACTGTGCGGCTATTCCCTCAAATTTGCTTGAAAGCGAACTGTTCGGTTATGAAAAAGGGGCTTTTAGCGGGGCGTATTCTCCTAAACGGGGATTGCTTGAAATTGCCGGGGACGGAACGGTGTTTCTTGACGAAATAGGTGAAATGCCTTTGATGTTGCAGGCAAAATTGCTCAGGGTTTTACAGGAAAGGGAATTTACCCCTCTCGGCAGTACAAGGGTAAAAAAGGTTAACGCAAGGTTTGTGTTTGCTACTAACAGAAATTTAAAAAAATTGATTAAGGAAGGGAAATTCAGGGAAGACCTTTACTTTCGAATAAACGCTTATACTATCAAGACTCCCTCTTTAAACGAAAGAAGAGAAGATATTCCCTTGCTGGCGGTTTATTTTTTAAAAACCAACGAAATGGGAAACGGGAAATCCTTTTCATATAAGGTGTTAGATGTATTGAAGCAGTATGATTATAAGGGAAATGTCAGAGAACTTCAGAATATTATAACTGGAGCTATAATTTTGTCGGGAAACGACAGGATTATTGATATTGAACATTTGCCTGAATATGTAAAGCCTGCGAATATTGTAAAAACAGGGAAACTAAAAGAGGCGGAATTGGATTTTAGGAGAAGGTTTATAAAAGAGGCTCTCGCAAGGTACAACGGTAATTATACCAGAGCGTCCAAGGAATTAGGGATTTCAAGGCAAAGGCTTCATCAACTTGCCGACAAATTGGGTATTAAAAATGATTGATTATATTGTTAAAAGAATTCTTTTTTCTATTCCTACCGTAATTGCCGTTGTTTTGACGGTTTTTATGCTGATCCATATTGCCCCGGGAAACCCGATAGACATACTCGTAGGGGAGAATGCTTCAGGAGTAATGAAAGAGAAGGTTGAGAGGGAGTATGCTCTTGATAAACCTATTACGATTCAAGCAATGTTTTTTTTGAAAAATGTTTTTTTTAAAGGGGGCGGTAAGTCAATTTATTTCGGAAAACCCTGCTTTACGGTAATAAGATCCAAATTTAAAAACACCCTTTTTTTGGGAAGTGTTGCTTTTTTTATGGCGATTTTTATTTCTTTTTCCCTTTCTTTTCTTGCGGTAAGGTTTAAAAACAGGTTCCTTGACAGGTTGATAATCTTTTGGGCGACAATAGGAATGTCTATCCCCTCTTTCTGGCTCGGTATTCTTCTTTTAATTTTGTTTTCGGTTAAACTTAAACTATTCCCCGTTTCAGGAACAGGCGGTTTTTACCATGTTTTTTTACCTGCACTAACTCTTTCTATTCCTATGGGAAGCTACCTGTTGCATATATTTAGAAACGAGTTGTCGGCTCAGACAGACAAAAGGTTTACGGTAGCGCTTAAAACAAGGGGAATTAAAGATTATCTTATATTTTTCAAGCATATTGTTAAAAACGCTTTGATCCCGGTAGTTATGGTTTTATTTCTTCAATTAGGGTTTCTTTTAACGGGAGCCATTATTACTGAGACTATATTTTCCTGGGACGGTATAGGATTACTTCTAATTACGGCGATCAACATAAGGGATTATCCCCTTGTCCAATCTTTGGCAATATTTATTGCGGTTATATACATCTACTCTAACTTGATAGGGGATATTTTAATCGGGTTTTTGGATAGGAGGGTGAGCTTTGAAAAACGCAATTTATAAAGCCTTGTTTTTAATGATTTTTCTCTTTTGTGTAGCCGGGGTTTTGTTTAAACCAGACTATTACACCATAGATTTATCTTCAAGGTTGCTTTCCCCGTCTTTTTCCCATCCTTTCGGTACGGATTATCTCGGGCGTGACCTGCTTTCAAGGGTTTGCTTAGGCGGGTTAATATCATTTTCCATTTCTTTTGTGTCCGTATCAATATCCCTTATTGTTGGTTTTTTTGTGGCCTTTTTCGCATCTGTAAAAGGGGGGCTTGTAGATAAATTACTTGTATCTCTTATTGACGTGTTTCAATCCTTTCCGGGGATGTTATTGGCGGTGGTTTTTGCCGCTTTTTTTAAGGGGGGTGTCTGGGGAGTTATAGTTGCTTTGAGCGTTTCAGGTTGGGTCGGGTTTGCAAGGATATCAAGAGGGTTGATAATTTCAAAGTTGAAAGAAGACTATTTTGTTTACTCCATAGTTTCCGGGGAAAGGGTTTTAAAAGCGGTATTGAAACACATAATTCCCAATATTAAAACGCCCCTGCTTGTTCAATTGTTGCTTTCTTTTGCGGGGGCAATAATTATTGAGGCTTCTTTAAGTTTTTTAGGCATAGGAATAAAGCCGCCTTTACCTTCCTGGGGAAACATTATCGCTGACGGGAAGGAGTTTATTCTGGTGGCGCCATATATTGCGGTTATTCCCGGAGTGTTTCTAACGCTTTCGGTACTTTGTGTAAAAAATTTTCTAAAAATTGATTGATTAATTATTAAAAAAGTTCAATAATATTGATATGAATGGAATCATTATCGCTTTTTGTATCAGTATTTTCTTAAATGCGGTATTAATTGTTGTTTATTTTAAAACGAAAAATGCAATTTTATCCGAAAAAGAAAAAACTGAAAATCAAAAAAAATACCTTGAGATGTTTGTTCACGATATGAAAAACCCTCTTTCCGCAGTAAAAACCGCGTTGGAAATTGCAAGAGACGAAGAGATAAATGAAAGGGAAAGAAAGAAATATTTAAACATTGCCCTTGACTCTGCCAACCGTGTATTCACTATGATTTTGAATGCGTTAGATATTGCTAAGTATTCAGGCAAAACCTTTGAGATAAAAAAAGAAGCTACCGATCTGCCTAATCTTGTGGAAGAGGCGAGAGAGACTTTTCAAATTGCTCTTGAACTCGAGAAAAAAGAGATTGTATTTTACCCACCTCAATCTTTTGATACCGTGTATATTGACAGGGAGATAATAAAAAGGGTTCTGGAAAATTTAATCGCCAATTCTCTAAAATATACCGAAAAGGGCAAAGGGAGGATTGAAATTTCCGTTTCAATGGATAAAGAGAAAAACATTTTTGAAATAAAATTGATAGATAACGGCAAGGGAATGGAAGAGGTTGACCTTGAAAAGATATTTGAAGAATTTGTTCAACTTAATCCCGTTTTTTCCAAAAACGAACTTAACAAAGGAATAGGCCTTGCCTTTTGTAAACTCGCCGTTGAGGCACACGGGGGAGAGATAATCGTTAACAGTAAAAAGGGTGTCGGCACCGTCTTTATAGTTAAACTTCCGGTGAAATAATATGGCTTTTGAAAATGACAGGAATTTAAAAAAGTGTGTTAAATGCGGGATTACCGAAAAAGAAACGACTACTTTAAAAAAATGCCCCATCTGTTTTAATTATTTTTGTAAAAATTGTGCATTTAACATGGGCGGAAGAGAGTTTTGCTCAAAGGAATGCGCTCATTACTTTTTTTTCGGAGAAGAAGAGTAATTTACTCTCTTTTATAATCGTCTTCTATTCTCACTATATCGTCTTCAGTTAAAGGGTAGCCTACCTGAATTTCTATTATTTCCAGATCGCTATCGGTAGGGTTTTCTATCCTGTGCCTTTCTCCTATAGCCACATAAACGCTTTCGTTTTCCTTAATTAACATAACCGCGTCCCCTATGGTTACCTTTGCTCTTCCTGTTACCACAACCCAATGCTCACTTCTGTTTTTGTGGTATTGGAGTGAAAGCCTTTTGTGGGGTTTTACATAGATCTTTTTTACTTTGTAATTTTTATTTTCCGCTAGTACGGTAAAACTTCCCCACGGCCTGAAGGTTGTAACGTGGCTTTCAACAATTTCACTGTTGTTTTGTTTTAATAGGTTGACGGCTTCTCTTACTTTGGAAGAACTGCCTTTATTTGAAATTAATATCCCGTCTTTTGTGTCAACGATAATTAGGTCGCTTATATCTATGGTTACCATGTTTCTTTTCTCGGATGTAACTATAAGGTTGTTCTTAGAGCCTATATTGATCAAATTTTCCTGATTGTATATGGCGTTGTTGTTTTCGTCTTTTTTGTGGATTTGGTAGAGGGAATCAAAACTTCCCACGTCAGACCAGTCAAAAGACGCTAATTTTGTTATTCCTTTGTCTGTTTTTTCCATTACCGCGTAATCAATACTGTTTGCCGGGATTTTTTCCATTAATTCCCTTTTAAACCTTATAATATTTCCCTGTATTTTGCTGTTTAAAAACGTTTCACCGCATAACCTGTACATTTCAGGTTCAAATTTTTCAAGTTCGGTTAAAAATGTTTTAATTTTAAATGCAAAAATCCCGCTGTTCCAGAAGAAGTTTCCTTTTTGTAGATAGGTTTCGGCAGTTTGTTTATTCGGTTTTTCATGAAATTTTACGGTTTTAAAAACATTATTTTCAAGTTTGTCACCTGTTTCAATATAACCGTAGTCTGTTTTAGGAGATTCCGGTTTGATCCCGAATGTTAAAATTCTGTCGTTACCTAAGAATTTCACCGCGCTTTCAAAATCCGATCTGTAATTTTCGGTATTTGTTATTAAATGGTCAGAGGGTGTTACTATGGCAATGTCCTCTCCTCTTAAAAGCATGGAGGCAAGGCATATGGCGGGAGCGGTGTTTCTTGCCGCGGTTTCTATAACAAATGTAACTTTATCTTCCATTTCTATTTCTTCAAGTTGCTCCAGAGCAAGAAAGTACTGCTTGTCGTTCACCACCACTATGGTTTTATTCGTAAAATCTTTATGCCTTAATATCGTTTGTTGAAAAAAGGATAAATCTCCGTAAAGTTTTAAAAATTGCTTGGGAAGTAATGTTCTGCTGATCGGCCATAGCCTTGTCCCGCTTCCTCCCGCTAGAACGATATTGATTATTTCCCTCATTGTATCTCCTTCAAAAATTCTTTTAAATCTTCATGCCATTCAGGGATTTCTTTGTTTAATGTTTTTTTTATCAAATAATTGTTCATCGCGGAAAATTCAGGTCTTTTTGCTTTCAGGTTGAAAATTTCCGAATTTACGGGAACAATGCTGTTTTTTAGCTTTAGTATCTCTTTGATCTTTAAAGCAAACCCGTACCTTGAAACATAACCGGAATTTGTAAGGTGATAAAGCCCCTTTAATCCATTAGCTAAGGCATTTACCGTAATAACTGCAACCCTTTTTGCGCCTGTCGGA
>JALWHA010000128.1 GCA_027038695.1 Acidobacteriota bacterium | reverse complement strand
ATAAAAAAGATGTCCCTGTTATTGCATGTTCTATCTCTATTCTTTTTTTAAAAAGAGAAGTGATAACTTTTATTATTGCCCATGAATTTGCTCATCATTATTACGGTCATACGAAAGTCTCTTTTTGGGATAAGGTTTTTAATGTTGCTTTAGGTGTTGGAGGGGGGTTTCTGGGTGGTGGAATACCATGGATTACAGGATATTTTTTGGGAGGATTTTTAACTAAAGGGATGAGATCAAGAGAAGATGAAAAAGAGGCTGATGAGTTTGCCGCTTATGTTTTAAAAGAATTAGGTTATGGATTGAAAGGAGTATATTCTTTAATGAATTTTTTTTCTCTTTTTGAAGGGAAACCGTCTTTATGGAACAAGATTAAAGATTTTTTCTTTGCAGATCATCCTTCTCCTACAGATAGGTGGGAGTATATTCGTGAAGCATACTATGAGGTTTGAAAGTAAAATAAAAACGGGGCGTTTAAACCCCGTTGTTATGTTAGCGATTTGTATGCGGATAGTTTGAATGCGATTTTGAAAAAAATTGTCAGTTGAAACAGCAGAAAGGCAATAACAAAGGTAAGCCAGGAGTTAAGGATTATCAACTTGTAACTGATAAGTAAACCTACAAACAGGGTTATCATTGCAAGTATCCGGTATCCGAAAAATGGTAAAACCCTTTCAGGCTTTGCAAAGGGTTTGAATTTACCTTCGCTAACCGTTTTAATCCTTGCTGCGTTATGAAATAGCGAAATAATCAATGTAATTATAATTAGAATTGTCTTTAACACATTTTGCAGAATGTAAACTGTTTTCAGGTTTATTGTATTGTCAATTACTTTTTTCAACGGAAATGACACTATCCCGCTTGCAATTAGAAGGATTATTAGGTATATGAAAAACAACCCTAAAAACTTCCAGAAGTGTTTTGGCGCTTCTTTCAGGCAGTTTGCATCTTCGTTTAAAAACTTTGAGAATACTCCCGAAAGCAAAAGCAGCCTTACAATAAGGTAAAGGAGAATCAAAAAAAGCAGTACAAGTGCATAAGCGCCAATCCCCCGCCTTTGGGGAAGTATGTCTACCACATAGTCAATGGTAAAGTTTATAGAGTAGTAGTTTCCCCTTGTGCTTCCCTTAATCATTGTAAAAACAGGGATAAAGACAAAGAGAAACATTATTAAATCTTCAAGGTAAAACATTAAGGCGGTTTTTTTGTTTTTCAATACAAACTTAAAAGATTTCATTTTTCCCCCTTATATCCCGAGGCTTAGAGTATTTAATACAAGTTCAAATAAAGACGCAATGCCTAAAGAGTAGTTTGCAATTGTTTTTGTTGTTTTTGAAGTGTAAGATTTTATATTGTTTGCAAGGTTTTGGTCGCAGGCGTAAACTTTGTCAGGGTCTGCAAATGCATATTCTATTGGAGATTTTGATTTAAACTCAAAAGCCTTCCAGTCTCCGCTTCCGTCCCATTGAAAGGTTTTCTTTTCCCCGTTTTTCAAAACAACAAGCACTTTGATAGGAAGGTTTTTAAAATCTCCCCTGTTTTCCACAACCACTCTGTTTATATAGGTTTTTTCTTTGTCTTTGCTTTTCTTCTTCTCTTTCTTTATGGGGTTAAAGTTGAAGTCATATCCGAATAGTTTCTGCTCTTCTTGAGATTTTGCGGAAAAAATCGCAAAGTCAATCCTTGAGCCTGTCGTTATTGCCTGTTTTATAAAGTTGTAGTACTTTTCCCCGGCAACCTCTTTTACGCAAGAGAAAAAGTCTTCAGGTGTCGGGTGGGTAAAGGCAAATTTTTGATAATAAACATCAAATATTTCCCTGAATTTTTCCTCGCCTATTAAATTTTCAAGGGTTCTTAAATAAATTGTTGGTTTGCCGTATGATAAGGTTGAGTAAACACTGTTTGAGATAAATTCCCACGATGCTTTGGACGGCGCTTCTTTGCCTTTATACATCACAAAACCTAATCTTTCCATTGTGTAAGGCGGCACTTGTAGAAACGGTAAGTCTATCTGGTTTCCGTAGCCTTTTTCTATCCCGTATGCGGTTGCAAATGAGTTTATCCCCTCGTCCATCCATGCGTTTTCAAACTCGTTTGTTGCAAATATTGCATAGAAGTAGTTGTGCCCGAATTCGTGAATTATAAGCATTTCGGGGAACCTTAGCCTTTCAGGGATTTTGTAAGAGGTGTATCCCCCGGTTACAAGCATTGGGTACTCCATTCCCCCTGCTCCCTGTGCTTTAGGCGGGGGGCAGACAAGGGTAAAGTGAGGATAGGGGTAAGGGTGTTTTGTAAGCCGTGCATAAGAATCAAGTGCGCTTTTCAAAGCCTTAAACTGCCTTTTTACAGTGTGCTTTAATCCCGGCGGGTAGAGTAGCATAAGGGGGACATTGTGCCATTTATCTTCTGCTACCTGCCATTTGTCCCATGCAGTCCATGCAAAGTCTATTACATTCTTTGCTTCAAAGGTGTGGGTTTTAAAATTTCCGTTTGTTTTTTCTTCAACCTTAACCCCTGTTGCACCTATCACATAATCTTTCGGTGCGGTAATTGATACCCTGTAGTCGGAAAAATCCGCAAAAAATTCAGAGTTTAAGTGAAATAGGTGGCAATTCCAGCCATTTTCTCCCTCAAAAACAGCGATTTTCGGAAACCATTGGCCTGCCATAAAAAATGTTTTCCAGTACCCTGTCCTTGCAAAGATTTTAGGGAACTTTGTTTCAAATTGAATTTCAATTGTTATTTCTTTTCCCTTTTCGGCAGGGTTTTTGAGGAAAATTACCCCTATTGTGTTGTCAGGCTTAACCCTGATTTCAGTAATCTCGTCTGGTTTAAAAAGTTTCAATCTTTCAGGGTTTTTAATCTGTCTGATGTATTTGAAATTGTTTGTGTAGTTTTCCCCGTTTACTTTAACCGATTTAACCTTACAGTAGCCGAAGTTGTCAATTTTGTCTTCTTTAAGTTTGAAACTCCTGTGTTTCCCCCCTGATTCAGCCATAAAAACCGTTTTGTTGTTTGAAAAAGCGTTCATATAAAGGTGAAGGGGGATAATGTCGGTAGGTGTTTCAAAATTGTTCCGCCACTTGATAGTTTCCCTGCCATGAATTGTCTTTTTTTTCGGGTTAAGTGTTACGCTTATATCATAACTCATTGAAAACCCCGAAACAAAAAAACATAGGGCAAAAAGCACAAAAACCTTTCTCATATCTCACTCCCGAAATTTTTGGTCTTTTTATTTTACGCATTTATTGTAAAAAAGTTTAATTTTTGAAATAAATATCGGATTAAATTGGTAAAATTAAATAAACAGAATTTTTGGGGTAAATATGGAAAATAAAAAAGTTTGGATTCCAACACCTCGTTTTATGTTAAGGAAAAAAGCATTGGAATTTGTTTTGCCTAAAGATTTTTTTAAAAATAAGAAATGTCTTGAAATAGGTTATGGTGCAGGTGAGATTATGAAAATTGTTGCAGATAGGGGGGGAGTGGGTTATGGATTTGAATTATCTAAAGAGGCACAACAGTTTGCAACAAGAAGGTTATTGTCATATGTAAATTCAGGGAAAATTAATTTTATAGATAATTTTGAAAATATATCTGCTTATTCCCCTTTTGATGTAATTATGGCATTTGAGGTTTTGGAGCATATTGAAAATGATTTAATGGCTCTGACAGAATGGCTAACAATGTTAAAGGATGGTGGACATATTATAATTTCAGTGCCGTCTAAAATGAGTAAATGGGGGATCAGCGATGTTTGGGCGGGACATTACAGGAGATACGAAAGAGAAGATCTTATTAAGTTATGTGAAAGATCAGGTATGACAATTTTGAAATTTATAAGTTACGGGTTCCCTTTAACCGAAATCACAGACAGGTTAATGAATTTGGCGATTTCTAAAAAAATGAAAAAAATGGATATCAAAAATCTTTCCAAAGAAGAGTTAAGCAAAAACAGCGGTATAGATAGAAATGATTCTTTGCTATACCGGATTTTGTTTAACGATTTTTTTATGTTTCCTTTTTATTTGCTTCAATGGCCTTTTTTTTACACCAATTTTGGTACCGGTTACATAATGGTTGCGAAAAAGTGATTTTTTTATTTGAATTATTGTTTTTGTTTTATCTTAGTTAAATTTGTTGTTATTTTTCATTCTGTGTTTTCCCTCTTAGTACATTAAAAAATTT
>JALWHA010000127.1 GCA_027038695.1 Acidobacteriota bacterium | reverse complement strand
TCTTTGTCTTATCAACATACAGGAAACCGTCGTTTATTATATTTTTCAAACTGTTTAACCCGATCGGCAGTTTTTTCATAGAATTTGCTCCTGAAATTATAGTTTTTCTATAAAAATTATAGCATATGTAAAAGTTACGTGAAAATGTGTACACTAACCATTAAAGTGTGTCCACTTTTTTCAGGACGGGACAGGGACATCCAAAACCCAACACCCAGCACCTATTAACCTTAAACCCATCAATCTAAAATTGTAAAAACTGCCTTTATGCCGTCAAGGGCGGAAGACATTATGCCCCCTGCATAGCCTGAGCCTTCACCTATGGGGATAATTGTTTTGTGAGAGGTGCTTCTGTAATCGCTTCCCCTTTTTATCCTTAAAGGGGCGGAAGTCCTTGTTTCAACCCCAATAAGGTTTGTTACATTTGAGAGAAAGCCCCTTGCTTTTTTGTTGAATTCTATGAGGCCGTTTCTCATGTCTTTTACAACAAATTCAGGGAGCAGTTCGTGTAAAGGGTATGAGTATGTTTTCGGCTTGTACGAGGAAGGGATTATTTTCCCAGATAGTTTGCCGTTTATAAAGTCTATTCCGTGCTGTGCCGGAGCCATATATCCCGGTATGCCTAAAGAGTATGCTTTTTCTTCTATCTCCCTTTGAAAGTCAATTCCGTCTAACGGTGAGTTTTTAAGGTATGCTTTTACAGGCACTTTTGCAACAAGTGCGGCGTTTGCAAAGGGTGAGTTTCTCTTTGAGTTGCTCATTCCGTTTACGCATAATGTTTTTTCTTCATTGACGGTTAGTATAACTTCTCCGCCGGGACACATACAGAATGTGTATGCTCCCCTTCCGTCTTTTCCGTTCCAGGCAAATTGGTATGTTGCAGGGGGCAGGCCGTAATCGTCTCTTTTGTTTTTGCCGTACATTATTTCTTCTATTACTTGTTGAGGGTGCTCAACCCTGCTTCCTATGGCAAATGGCTTTGGCTCTAACTCAACTCCGTTTTTCAAAAGCAGTTGATAGGTGTCCCTTGCGGAATGGCCTATTGCTAAGAATAAGAAGTTTCCCGTAAATTCCCCGTTGTTTGTCTTTACCTTTATCTTGCCGTTTGACTGTTCAAAGTCTGTAAATGTGTGGTTAAAGTGTATTTCAGCCCCGTGTTTTAACAGGTGTTCCCTTGCGTTTTTTGATATTTTTATCAGTTTGTCAGTTCCTATGTGAGGCTTTGCGTCAATTTTTATCCTTTTTTTTGCCCCGAATTGAATGAATTTTTCAATTATGTAGTCTGTGTAAGGGTGGTTTATCCTTGTGGTTAATTTGCCGTCTGAGAAAGTTCCCGCTCCCCCTTCTCCGAAAAGGGGGTTGCTGTCTTTGTTTAATATTGAGTTTTCCCACAGGTTTTTTACATCTAAAGCCCTTTCTTCAACAGGCTTTCCCCTTTCAATTATTATGGGGCTTATTCCCGCTTCAATAAATGTTAATGCGGCAAATAATCCGGCCGGGCCTAACCCCACTATGATAGGCTTTATCTTTTCAGGCTTTATCTCTTTTATTGTTTCTTCAAGGCTTTTGTATTCAACAAGTTTGGTGTTCGGTTGATTAAGCAGTTTTTCCGTTTCTCTGTTAAATTCAATGTGGAAGGTGTAAACCCCTTTGGGCTTTTTCCCCCTGACATCAAGAGACCTCTTTCTTATTGAGACAAATTTCTCGTTTATTCCATATTTTTTTGCAAGTTGTTTTACGGCTGTTTCTTCTTTTATACCCCAATTTGCTATAAAGTTTGATATTTGAATTTTTTTCATACTGCCTTTCTTTCTTTCGGGTATTTTTTTACAAACCCGTATGTGTTTCTTCTCTGCACCGCGTCAAAGCCTGCGTCGTGTATCAGCCTTATTATCTCTTCCTTTGAGATTGTGTGTGATACCCCCACGCTTTTTACCACATTTTCTTCAATCATAGTGCTGCCTAAATCGTTTGCCCCGAATTTCAGCCCTGTCTGTCCTATCTTTTTGCCCTGTGTTACCCAGGAAGCCTGAATGTTGGGGATATTGTGCAGGTAAATTCTTGCTATTGAAAGGGTTTTTAAGTAATCATAGGCGGTGTTTTCAAACTTTATAAGCCTTCCCTTGTAAATCTGGTAAGTCCACGGTATAAATGCAACAAAGCCCCCTGTTTCTTCCTGTAAATTCCTTATTCTTCTGAAGTGTTCTATCCTATCCTGAAACCTTTCCCCTGTGCCGAACATCATTGTTGCCGTTGTTTTTAACCCTAATTTATGAGCCTGTCTCATAACTTCTATCCACTCATATGCCGAGCATTTTTTAGGGCTTATCCTTTCCCTAACGTTATCAACCAATATTTCCGCTCCGCCTCCCGGGATTGAGTCTAACCCTGCTTCAATAAAGTCTTTAAGAATCTGTTTTACAGGTTTGTTAAAGTGTTTTGAAAAGTACTGAATTTCAGGGGGGGAAAAGCCATGTATGTTTATTTGAGGGAATGTGTCTTTTATTGTTTTTAGCATGTCAATGTAAAAAGAGTAGGGTAAGAGCGGGTTCATTCCCCCTTGAAGAAGAATTCCCGTTCCTTCAAGTTTTATGGTTTCCTCTACCTTTTTTAAGAGTGTATCAAAATCCAGAGTCAGGCTTTCTTCTGGTTTTTTGTGAAAACCGCAGAATTTACACCCGGTAACGCACCCGTCTGTGTAGTTTATGTTTCTATCAATTACGAATGACGCTGTTTTTTCAGGGTGAATCTGCCACCTCACGGTGTCGGCAAGGTGGGCTATCTCAAGTAAATTGTCGTATTCAAATAATGCTAACGCTTCATAGTCGGTTATAGGGAGATTTCCCGTATATACTTTTTCTTTGATTTTATCCATCCTGTCCATTTGCTCCTTCCGTAAATCTTTTTTATGTCATGAAAGCAGTCTTTAGCGCATTCAATGCCACTTGCGATACCTTCTTCATACCTGCCGAAGTTTGCCCAATGTATGTGTTCGACTTTAGGGTAGAGCACAAGGGAAGCGTCTTCTTTTTGAAGTTGACCGAGTCTGTGGGTTGATACGGCGTTTGATCTTATAATTAAATCCATTCCTATTTGAAAGTCTTTTGTGTCTTCAAGCTCCCTTGCAACGCATACTGCGATTACCTCACTTGCACCTAATTGGTAGCATGGCCTTACGGGGTTTTTGTTTGTCCAGCCACCATCAATGTATATTTTTTCACCGTCTATGAGTGGCGGGTAAAACCCGGGTATTGCGCTTGAAGCCTTTAATGCGTTTTTTAAACTCCCCTTTGTTACCATTAACTCTTCCCCTTCGATTATCTCTGTAACAACCGCCGCAAAAGGTATTTTTAAGTCTTCAATGTTAACATCTGGGACAAGAGTGTCAAATACCTGGTTGTAAATTTCTTCTCCTATCATAGATTTAGAGGTTAAAGCTTTGCCATATATTATTCCTTTTCTGACAAACTGCATTATGTTTTCAACAAAGTTAACAGGTTCTTTTTCGCTATCAATGACTATTTTGTACATTTTTTGGTTGATTGCATTAGTGGTTTGAAGGTATTCAATCAGGTGATTTACAGTGTCTTCTATGTTTCCGTAATATGCATAAAGACCGCCTAAAACAGCGCCCATCGATGTACCTGAGATAAAAGCAGGTTTTATATTGTTTTCTTCCAATACTTTTAATACCCCAAGGTGCGCATACCCCCTTGCGGCGCCGCCGCCTAGAGATATTCCTAATTTTGATCTCATTATTTGTTCCTTTTTAATACTTTATTCTAAAACTCTTCTGACACTTTGCAGTGTCTTTCAGGATTTCCATTTTAACTATTTTCAGGTTATTATTCAAATCTCTTTTAAAATACCATTTTGTTTGAATTTCTTTAAGGTAGAACCTTTTGTTTTCCCTGTATGTTTTTCCCCTGATTATTTCATAGACTTTTCCGACGGGGCAGCCTAAAAAGAATAGTTTTGTCCCTAACGGGAAGGTTGAGTAGTCGTATTTGTCATATGAGAATGAATGTTTTAAAATTATGTATCCTCCGTCTTCGGTTATTTTGAATTTAACGGTTAAGTAATAAAATCCCGTGCCTAACCCCATGATTTTTGCCGCTTTAATGCCGTAAGGGTCAAAGTGAAGTTCGCCTTCTTGAATTTCTTTTTCGTATTCGTTATAGATTTCGTCAATCTTTTTTTTAAATTCAATCTTGCTTTCACCCTCTT
>JALWHA010000126.1 GCA_027038695.1 Acidobacteriota bacterium | reverse complement strand
GGGCAGGGGAGCACGGGGGAGAGGTTGTTTACAGCGGAAGTGTAAAGGGGTTATTGAGAAGCAAAAAGAGTTTGACGGGTAAATACCTTTCGGGAAAGATAAGGATTGACATTCCTGATAGGAAGAAGCCAGAAACCTTTTTCATGGTAAAAAAGGCAAGAAAACACAACCTTAAAAATATTGATGTATCTTTCCCAATAGGGCTTTTAACAGTTGTAAGCGGTGTTTCGGGGAGCGGAAAGAGTACCCTTGTTCACGAGGTTGTTGCAAAGGCTATGCAGAGGCTTTTAAGGGGGAAAAGCATTAAATCCCTTGCTTTAGACGGGATAAAAAACTACAAAGAGATAGACAGGGTAATCATAATAGACCAGTCTCCCATAGGAAGGACTCCCCGCTCAAACCCGGCAACATACACAGGGGTTTTCACTTACATAAGGGAACTTTTCTCAAAAACCGAACTTGCAAGGGCAAGGGGTTATAAGCCGGGAAGGTTTAGTTTTAATGTAAAAGGGGGAAGGTGTGAGAAGTGCCAGGGAGACGGGCTTATAAAGATTGAGATGCACTTTCTTCCGGATGTTTACATTACCTGCGAAGCCTGTAAAGGCAAAAGGTTTAATCGTGAAACACTTGAAATCACTTACAAAGGCAAAAACATTGCCGATGTCCTTGATATGACAATTGAAGAGGCTCTTGATTTTTTTGAAAATATCCCTTCAATTAAAAGAAAGTTGCAAACTTTAAACGATGTAGGGCTTTCTTACCTGAAGTTAGGGCAGCCTGCAACCACATTAAGCGGGGGAGAGGCGCAGAGGATTAAACTTGCAAAAGAACTTTCAAAAAGAAGCACGGGGAAAACCTTATATATTTTAGACGAGCCTACAACAGGGCTGCACTTTGACGATGTTAAAAAACTCTTAAATGTGCTTTTTGCCTTGAGAAATCAGGGGAATACAATTATTGTAATTGAGCACAACCTTGATGTTATTATGTGCGCAGATTACATTGTTGATTTAGGCACTGAAGGGGGAGATAGAGGGGGAGAGGTTGTTTTTTGCGGAACTCCCGAAGAACTGATAAAATGTAATAAGTCTTATACGGGAAAATACTTGAAGGGACATATTGAAAGGAAGTAATGAACACATTCGGGCAGGTTTTTAAGGTAACAATTGCGGGGGAATCTCACGGCAAATCAATTTCAGTTGTTATTGATGGCTGCCCTGCCGGTATTCCTCTAAAAGAAGAAGATTTTTTTGAGGATTTAAAAAGGAGAAAGGGTGGAAAAACAGGCACAACAAAAAGGGTTGAAGACGATTGTCCCATAATTGAAAGCGGGGTTTTTGAATGCTATACAACAGGAAGCCCTATTTTAATAAGGTTTGAAAACAGGAATACAAAATCAAAGCATTACAGCGACATAAAACAACTTGCAAGGCCTTCCCATGCAGACTTTGTGGCATACAAAAAGTATAAAGGTTTTAACGATTACAGAGGTGGAGGGCACTTTTCCGGAAGGATTACGGTAGGCATTGTTGCGGCAGGGGTAATTGCAAAGAAACTTATTAAACCAATTGAGGTTAAGGCAGGCATACTCTCAATAGGCGGGAAGAAGGATTATAAAGATTTAATCAGCCAGATTGCCAGAGAGGGTGATTCTATAGGAGGGATTGTTGAATGTATCTGTAAGAATGTGCCTGTTGGCTTGGGAGAGCCTTTCTTTGATTCTGTTGAAAGTGTAATATCTCACCTTGTTTTTTCAATTCCCGGGATAAAGGGGATTGAATTCGGGGCAGGTTTTAAATGCGGGGAAATGAAGGGAAGCGAGTTTAACGACATAATCCTTGATAAAGAAGGGAATACAAAGACAAATAATTCAGGTGGAATTAACGGCGGGATTACAAACGGAAATGACATTGTATTCAGGGTTGCTATCAGGCCGACTGCGACTATATTTAAACCTCAACAGACAATAAACCTTAAAACAGGGGAAAGCGCAGTGATTTCACCGAAAGGGAGGCACGATTCCTGTGTTGCTTTAAGAATGCCTGTAATTATTGAGGCAATGACTGCAATAGCACTTGCAGATTTAAAACTTCTTTCATTAAAAGACAATCTTTTCTAATATTTTTAAAAAAAGAGTTATAATCTTTTTCGTACGACTTTTTTGGGAGCTGGATTAAATGGTGAAGAGAATTTTCGGTAAGTTTACACAAAGTACGACCACTTATTTCCTGTTGATTGCAGCGGTAGTAGGTTTTTTAAGCGGGGTAGGGAATTACCTGCTTGTTTCTTTAACCAAAGGGGCACATTACCTGTTTTTCAATGTAATAGGCAACGGATTTTTGCATATCAATCAAGGTGGTGCTAACAGGTTTTTCATAATTTTAATTCCTGTTTTAGGTTCAATAACCTTGATTCCTATCTTTAATATTCTTGAGCAGATAGGCAAAGGCTATACGTTCCCTAAATTTATAGCGGAAGTGCATTTGAAGATGGGTAAGGTTAATTTTAAGAGATTATTTGCTGCACTTTTTGCGTCTTCCATCTGTATAGGCTCAGGCGGTTCGGCAGGAAGGGAAGGGCCTATTGCGGTTATAGGCGGGGTAATAGGATCTTATCTTTCAAAATTGTTGAATTTAAAGGGTAGAAGAAGACAGATATTGGTCGGCTGCGGTGTCGCGGGAGGAATTGCAGCAACCTTTAACGCACCTATAACAGGGGTTTTGTTTGCCGAAGAGATTGTTTTTATGGGTGAAATGAAACTAAATACATTCAGTTTATTTGTTATCTCTTCCGTTGCTTCAACCACTTTTACAAGGGTGTTTTTGGGGCAGGAATCTATCTTTAAACCCCCGGCATATCTCTTTGACTCGGTTTACCAGCTTCCACTTTACGGATTGCTGGGTATTTTTGTGGGGTTGTTTGCCGCATTTTATAAGAAAAGTTTTTTTGCCATAGAAGACTATTTTGATGCAGGGAAGGTTGATTGGAAGGTAAAACTTATAATAGGCTCACTTTTAATAGGGATTATGGGATTTTTTATGCCTGAGGTTTTAAGTGACGGTTACGGCGTCATTCACAAAATAATTTATTTCTCAAATCCAAAGTTTACAATTATATTTTTATTTTTCCTGTTAATATTAAAGATTTTTGCTACCGATATAACCCTTGGTTCAGGCGGAAGTGGCGGTTTGTTTGCACCCTCACTTTTCATAGGGGCTGTTTTAGGCGCTTTGTGCGGGAGTATCTATCATCAGGTTTTCCCTAATTTGATTATAGAGCCTGGCGCATATGCAGTTGTGGCAATGGGGGCTTTTTTAGCGGCATCAACCCATGCGCCTTTAACAGCCATATTCCTTTTGCTGGAGTTAACCTCAAACTATGAAGTTATTCTTCCCATTATGCTTGCATCCATTATTGGGACTATCGTTTCAATGTCATTTGAGCAGGAATCCCTTGATACCAGGTATTTTAAGAAAAACAAAGTGCCTCTTGAACATGCAAAGGAATTAATGTTTTTAAAATCTATAAAGGTTATTGAGATAATGAGAGACGATTTTTTTGCGGTTCAACGCTCCATGACTTTGGGGCAATTGATTGAATTGATTAAGGAGTCTCCTTTTTTGAGTTTTCCGGTTGTTGACGAGGGGAAAAAGGTTGTGGGAATGATCACCTTAAATGATATAAGATCTTTTATGTTTGACAGTGAATTATGGAAACTGGTCATTGTTGATGATATAAAACAGGAGAATTTCTATTACCTGACGGATAAAGATGATCTATCCAGAGCACAGGAATTATTTGACTTTTACGATATAGATGAAATCCCGGTCGTTGATGACAATATGGTTTTAAAGGGAATTATTACAAGGTTTGATTTTGTCAATTTTTCAAGAAAGAGGTTTCTTGTTGAGCAATCCCACGAGTCAACAATATCAGAATTATAAAATTAAAAAGGAGACAATATGGGTAACAGGGTTTGTGAATTGTTCGGTATTAAGTATCCCATAATTCAGGGGGGGATGGTCTGGGTTTCAGGGGCTAAACTCGCCGCTGCTGTTTCAAATGCAGGGGGCTTAGGCTTAATTGGAGCAGGCTCAATGAAACCTGATTTGTTAAGGGAGCACATAATAAAGGCTAAAACTTTAACGGATAAGCCTTTTGGGGTTAACATCCCGATTTTTTCAAAGTATTCTGAAGAGCAGGTCAGGGTTTGCCTTGAAGAAGGGGTTAAGATTTTCTTTATGTCGGCAGGCTC
>JALWHA010000125.1 GCA_027038695.1 Acidobacteriota bacterium | reverse complement strand
ATATACACTTCTATTTTTACAAAAAATAAGAGTAAATGTTGCAAATAATTTTATTTTTTTTGAATTAGTTTTTTCTTTCGGAAAATTACCAATCCTTATACTTTGTCCCGTCAATGGCTGTTCCTTCCGATAGAGAGTAAACATCGTAAACGTTTTGACCGCCCCAGGTGGTTGAATCAGGGTCGTCCTGAACGGAGCGTAGTCCCCATTCCGCTTTACCTGTCATAGGATCAATGGGAATTCTCCTTAAGAACCTAACCTTTCTGTTAACCGTCCCTATAACCCTGACTCCTTCAACAAGGGTTTCAAGGTCAGGGGGATAACCCATGGTTTCGGGGCCACCTTTTGGAATAACCCCCCTATCGCACAATTCTTTATAATGATCTATGGCTCTCCTCATTTCCCTTAGATCCCTTCTCAATTCTATCTCTTTTTTTCTCTTTACGGTTAATTTTAAAAATGGAACGACAGCCGAAGCTAAAATTGCAAGAATGGTCGCCGCTATTAAAAGCTCAAGGTATGTAAAGCCATTTTCTTTCACTTAACAATAACCTCTCCGTTTATAAATGTTGAGTTAACCTTTACGTCTTCAAAGTTTTTGATTGTTGAACTAGGCTCAAATTTTAATGTGGTTTTTCCCGGAGAAACAGCCTGAAAGATTATGTTTGCAAGTATACCTGTCCCGCTTCTACCTTTGTCCCCTCCTCTTCTATCTATAGTCAAAGCGACCTTGCCGTTTCTGTTGTCCCATACGGGAATAAACGAAGCATTAACTCCGTCCTGTTTCATAAAACCGCCGTCAAGTATATTCAAAACCTTAACCGTTTTAGGATCAAAGGTAATGACAAGATCGGTGTTATCTATATCTTGAAAGTTTGTGGCAAAGAGAGTTAAAGAGAAGTTATTCCCCGCCTGTTTAACAACTCTTTTAGGTGAAAAAGATACAATTGCCGGGGTTATTGATACATTGTTTAATGATTTTTTAGACGGTTTGTTTGGCTTATTTTCTTTCGGTTTTTGCATTTTTAAAGGTTTATTAGGATTAATGCCCTTTTGAGGTTGCACAGGCTGTTGTTCCTTTTTTTCTTTTTTTATAAACCCTTCCGGCGGGAAATTGCTTTCAACTTCACTTCCCACGCTGTAGGGAAGCAAATCATTTTCTACAATATTTGGTCCTCTTACGATATGAGGGGTTATGCTCATCATAATATCGGTTTGTTGAACTTCTTTAGATGTGTTTGAAAACAGTTGTTTTAAAATCGGCAGGTCGGCAAGGCCTTTTATTCCGTTAAGAGAGGTTCTTTCTGAATTTTTAAGCAATCCGGCCAACATTACGGTTTCACCTGATTTAACCCTGACTACGGTTTCAACCGTTCTCTTGCCTATAACCGGTTGAAATGCTGTTTTATCTACTATTGAAGAAACCTCTAATTTAAGTTTTAACGTAACGTCCCCATTGTGGTGCACCCTCGGTTCAACCTCTATTTTAATTCCCACTTCTTGATAGTTAAAAGAGGTTAAAGGTTGTCCACCTATCCCGCCATAATTATTGTTATTATTTGTTCCCGTTATCCCCGTAAAAGGGGTAAAAGAGGTAGTGGCAATCGGTACGGATTGACCTATCATTATTTTAGCCTTTTCCCCTTCGGATACCCTTAATGTCGGGTTTGCCACTTCTTTTGCCTTTCCTATTGACTTCAGGAAGTCAACTTGAAGATAAGGAATAGCAAACATCCAGGTAGCATTGTCAAGGTTAATAAATTGCCCCGTGCTTGCAGTATCGTCTCCCGAGGAGTTGGGAATTAACCCTGCGCCAACTTTGTATGCCGGGTTTTGTAAGTCTGTAGGTAAAAGCCCTAATTTGTCAAGATTAGACCTGTTTACTTCCATTAGATCAAAATCAATGGTAATCTCTGATTTAGGCCTGTCAGTTAAACTTACAATCCTATCTGCTATATTTATCTGCTGCGGAGTTCCCATTACAACCACACAGTTTAAGTCTTTGTCGTCAAATATCTCTTTAATCCCTGTTAAAAGTCTTAAATTATTCTTTAATTTATCAGGCTTGGCATATGATAGGTAATAGACTTTAATTATTTTATCGTCGTATTTTTGATGGTTTTGCTTGGTATCTCTTAAAATTATAACCGTTTTTTCATCAATGATTTTATAGAAGTTGCCGCTTGCTATCATTAAGGCTTTCATTGCGTCATAAAAGGTCATTCCTCTCAGGTCTATGGGGATCTGCTTATCCTGAAAAGATTCGTCAAACAATATGTTTATGCCTGCCGCCTTTCCTAAAGCATGGTAGATTTTCTTAAGGCTTGTAGGCCTGGGGAAATACAAATCAATCGGCTCGTTGGAAGAGGGGTTTAAAACAGGGATCCCGTTTTTGCCGTATGCCTGTTCTTTTGCCTTTTTTATAGTGTATTCCTTTCTCTCCATTGCTACTTTCATCTTTTCAATATCGGCGTTAATGGTGTTAACTCTGTCATATATGTACTGATTTGTGGGATCATACATTAACGCTATTTTGTATTCTGCTATGGCTTTGTCGTACTCCTTTTTTAATTCAAACTGCTTCCCCTTTTTGATGTGATATTTAGAGGCGTTGTTCTTGGCCATCTCCCATTTTACCTTGTACTCCACGTTGTCCGGGTGGTCTAAAACCAATTTGCCGAAGTGTTTTGCCGCCTCGTCCCATTGTTTCATTTTAAAGGCGTTAATTGCCTGTTTGTATTCCTGAGGTTTAAAACAGGATATGGTAAAAACTAAAAATACCATAAGGGGAATTAACTTTTTCACTTAAAAGCCTCCTTTATTATCCAGATTTATTGTTTTTTCGTCTTTAAAGCCTTTAAACCCGAAAGTAACCGTCTTATTTTCAATGGACTTAAGGATAAATTTATCAAATAACTCGTCCCCTTCTTTAAATACAAAGAGTTCGGGCCCTTTTGTTATCACAATTGCTTTGGTACCGTCGGCAACCTTTATTATTCCGATCACCTTAAAATCTATTTCAGGTAGAGCTTTACCTTCTTTTCCTTTAAGTATGTTCTCTCCGTTTTTTAAAGAAGATTCTGTGTCGTTATT
Organism: Acidobacteriota bacterium; assembly: GCA_027038695.1. Classification (GTDB taxonomy): domain Bacteria; phylum Acidobacteriota; class Holophagae; order Thermotomaculales; family Thermotomaculaceae; genus Thermotomaculum. Next base: position 1,185 of record JALWHA010000125.1, on the reverse strand, counting down.
TTTTTCTTCTTTATTTTCTGTTTGTTGTATATTTTTGTTAAAGTCGGGGACGATTGTTCCATACTGAAAAATGTTTCTTTTAATAGTAAAATTGCCGTTGTTTTTTGCAGTTGATTCTTCCAGTTTAAAGGGTTTTATATACTTAAATTTGGCGATTAAAATATTAATAACCGTTTTGCTTATTTTAGAATTGCCGTTCAGGCTTATCTCCTCTTCCCCGGGGAAGAAGTACACCGCCAGAGCAACAAATACAAGTATTACAATTAATCGTTTTTCTCTTGAAGTTATCTTCATTTCTTTTTGCTCCTATAATAGACAACAAGGTCAACGGTAGCTGATATAGAGTTTGCTTCAACCGAATTAACGGAAATCCTTTCTATAACCACCGGGAATGGTATGGACTCAAGGTCATTTAGACACCTTCTGAAATTGTAATAGGTGGTTTTTAAAGGTATATGAATTGTCACCTTTATTATGCCTAAATTTCTCAGGTTTTTTTTGTTGTACGAGATATGTTGAAATGTTACGTTATACGCAGTTAAAATGCCGTAAATTTTACCTGTTAGCCGGGGGAAATCCTCCTCCAAAACCTTCATATGCTTTCTTTTAATAGAAACAATAGTTTGTTTGACTTGTTTAACATTTTTTGAGACTTTATTCAATTTCTTGTAATTTTTAACTGTTGTCCTTAGTTCTTTTTGCACATTTTCTATCTCGTACTCGGTATTATGAAACAGGTTGTATTCGTTTAAGGTTAAAAAGAAGAAAAAGACTAAATTTAAAACCAGAACACCGAACAAAATAAGATATAATTTTTTATTCTCAAAAAAGTAATCAACCAATCTTCTCATTTTATATCCCTGTATTGTACCGAAATTGAGAATTTCAAAACCCCCGTTGCGGGATCAATTGACTCGTACTCTACAAAGGGGTGGGAAAATCTCGGGTTTTTTTCAAGGTTATCAACAAATTTAAGTTCGCTTTGTTTTGATTTTGCCTCTGCGGAAATTGAAAGAAGTATTGCTCTCCACTCTACTTTAGGAGAGATCATATCAAGTTTAACGTCAGGAGGAAGGGTTTTCTCAAATTGATCAAACAGGTCTGCCCATCTTAATCTTTTTTTAACAGATATTGCATAGTAGAAATAGTACTCTTTCTTAAATTTTTTAAAAGAAATATTTTTCA
>JALWHA010000124.1 GCA_027038695.1 Acidobacteriota bacterium | reverse complement strand
TCCTAAAGCATAGGTGGTTGACGCGGCAACGGTCCCGGCTAATACGCATATTGCAACTTCAAAAATTTGGCCTCCGGGAATAAATTCCAAAGATTTGGCGAAAGAAAGCGCGGTTCTGAAAACCTTTTTCCCTAAATTTCCCGCTAAAATATTTAAGATTAACTGTTTAACATTGTTTTTGTCGTTTATATCAACATTGTAAATTGAGGCTATGTTTAAACCCATTTTAATCTGAAGGGGAAGCAAAAGAAAGATATCCGAAGTGGGAACGGGAATGGCTCCGATTCCAAACGCCTTTAAAGCGTATCTTCTGATTAACTTTTCGCAGACTAAATCCTTTTTTCTGCAGGCTTTTGCAAAAAGTAAGTCTTTTCCCTTTTTGTCAAGTTTATCCATAATCCAGTTGTAAACATCTTCAAGGCCGTATGGCTCTTCCATAATTAGAGGCAAAGGGTCAAATGCCGCTGTAACAAAATTTTTGTCTTCAACCTGTAATATGGTTTTTGTGTGCTCAATTAAGTCGTCTAACTGTTCAGAAGATTTAATCACGTCAATCTTGTTTAATACAACTAAAACATCTTTTCCCGTTTCTTTCAATTCGTTGTAATCCTTTACCTCCTGCTCCTTTGCTCCTCCGTCAGCGTTAACAATATAAACAAAAATATCAACATCGTTAATCACCTCTTTTGCCTTTCCTGAAAGTTCGTTTTTTGCGTCTCCGAATCCCGGTGCATTTAGAAGAATGATGTGTGAATTAGGTACGGAAAAAACCTTAACATCGGTTGTTGAACCGGGAACGGGGCTGATTTCGTCAGATTCAATCCCGAAAATAGCCTTTAATGCGCTGTCTTTTCCACTTGACGCAGTGCCGAAAAAACCTATTACAAGTTTGTCTTCAAGGGTTTTTTTAACATCTTGAAATTCGGTATTAAACATCTCATTCACCTCGTCGCTGTTAAGTTGCTCCTTAAACTTTTTAAAGAATTCCTCAAAATTAAAGTTTTGATTGTTCATTCTGACCTCCTTCAAGTTTTTAGTTTTTTAGGTCTTTTAAACCTCAATAACATAATAGGAAGCCGGAACGAACACAGTTGTTCGCCGTGAAAAAAAAATTTAAAAAAAATGAAAAAATTTAAAAAAATGGGGAAAAACGAAAGGAAAGGGTGTATTGTTTATGAAAAGAAGGTAAAAATCAGGTTAAAAATGTCTTAACCATGCTGATTTTGCCGTTATACTTCGGCGGGATTAAAATCTCTTTCGGCGCATACTTGTTTGCCACAATATTTATCCACTCTTTAGAAGTTTTAATTTTCCTGTAAGTAATAAAGAAGTTTCCGTCTTTTTCAATTAACTTCAGGCCTTTTATCTTAAAATCAAGAGGCTCATTTTCTCCCTTTAACATAACCTGTCCGATAATGTTTTTCTTAACAATGTCAATTTGTAATGAAACAACCTCGCCAAACTCTCCGATAAATTCATTAATTTTAGGAATAACAACCTTTTCAGTCAGAAAATTTGATATTTTTTGAAACATACAAACACTCCTTAAAAAACAACCTATACAAACAATTTAATCCCCCCTCCCCTCAAAATCAAATAAATAATAGAGGGAAGAGGAGGAGGGGTATATTTATAAAAAGTCAATGGTTTTTAGTTGGTTGTTTCGTCCTCAATTATTTTTTTAGCATTGTTTTTTGCTTTTTTATAAATATAGTTTGAAAATTGATGCCTTAGATTGATGTTATTTGAGTTTTGTGGGGTATAGTTTTTTTCTTTCAGGTATTTTTTTATTGCGTTGTCAAGGTAAGTGTATTCTTCAATTGAGAATTTCTCTGTAAATTCAATTACAGGCATTGCTTTTACATCCCCGTATTTTTGCGCTAACTTTTTTCTTTCTTCAATCGGTAAATCGTGTTTAATCGCCATATCGTAAATGCAATAGGCTAAAAATTGAGGATAAATCTCTCTTTCAAGTTCTTTGAGTTTGTTAATTAGAGTATTTATGCTTTGTTCTTTCTCTTCATTAGTTGAGTCTTTTTGTTTGTTTTGTTTTGTAAAGAAAAAATAAGCCGCAATACCAAGTACTACTATTATTAAGAAGAAAATAACACTTCCCCCATGAGAAGATTTGGCAATATTTTCAGGTTTAGAGGAAGCAGTATTTAGTAAAGCAAATACTAACGAGTTTACATAAAAGAGGTTTGTCATAATATCTCATCCTCCATCTCTTTGATTTTGTTAATTTTGGTTTCAAGTTCTGAAATTTTCTTTTCGGTTTTGTCAACTTCATTTTTAATATCTGTTTCATCTGTACTTAATTTGTTTAATTGTATTGCAAGTTTTTCTAATTCTTCAGCAATCTCTTTTTGAATGAATTCTGCCTGTTTTGCTAAGGCTGAATCTAATTTATCTAATGTGTTATTTACAATATTGTTAAAAAAGTTAGTTAGTTGTGTGTCAATTTTGTTTTTTATGGCAGATTTTGCTTTTTCTCTCCCCCCCTCGCTATTAATGAACCTTTGAAACCAGTTTGTGTTCTCTTCAATGATTTCTTGTATTAAGTTTTCTCTCCCTATTGAATTAAAAATACTTTCGTTAATTTCTAATTGTATCTTATTGAAATGGTTTAACATAAGATAGTCTATTCTTTCAGTGCTGAATATATCTTTTTTATTTATAATATTTTTTAAGTTATCAAAGGTTTCTTTTAAAGAGTCCTGCAGGTTGTTAGCAATTTTCCTTAAATTTATTGAGACATCAATAGATTGTTCTTCCCATGCGTTTCTTATTGTAAAGGCAACATCGTCTTTCATTGTTTTAATGGAATGACTTGTATTAATGGTATTGTTTACTCTTCTTAGAATATGATTTTTAATGTTAGAGAATAATTCCCTGAGTTTATCTTCTGTGTTATTTGATTTCTTCATCAGCTCATTTCTAAAGTCTTTTATAAGGTCATTTAATTTCTCTTGTTGTTCATTAACTTCCGCGATTTCTTCTTTTAATTCTTCCTTACTATGTGCAAGTTTTGTTAGGTAGTCTTTGAATTTTTCAATCTCAATCTTTAATTCCCTTTCTTTTCTTACAAAAATACTTTTAAAGATTTCTTTGTGTGAATCTAACAGGTTTTGTCCTTTGTTTTTGATTAATTTATCCTCAATCGCCTTTTCAAGTAAATCAAATCCGTTATTTTCAATAAATCCTTTTTCTTCAAGTTGCTCGGCATAATAACTAAGATGTTCTGGAATTGAGTTTGTTTTCTGGTAAATTTTGTTAATTAAAGCGCCTAATGCAGATACTTTTACTATTTCAGAGTCTTTTGAAAGGATTTTTCTTAGTTTCAATGCTTCATTGTTTCTCAATGTTTCAATCCATTCGTCTAATTCGTCTATATTGGTAATTACATCAACTTTGTTTACTGCATAGATTATGTGTTTAGAGGGTACATGGATTAAGAAGCTGTTAATGAAGTCCATATCCTGTTTTGCAAAGGATTGTCCTGCATAAACAACATATACAACTGCATTTGAGTTGTGTATCCAGTTTTCGGTGATTTTGGAACGAAATTCGTTCGGGTCGTTTGTTCCCGGTGTGTCCACAATATCAATGTTCTTTAGTATGTCTGAGGGGTAGTACAAAATTATTTCTTTGACAAAAGGGGTGTATTTGCCGTTTACTCCTACAAAGTCTTCAAGTTTTGTTAAGTCTTTTTCACTTATCTTTTTCCCGCTTTTTGTAATCAATTCCCGTACATAGATACCATGCTTTATACTATTGTTAACCTGAGGTTTTAAGAATTTTTCGTAATAGTTTTCCCCCTCTTCGTTTGTGTAATTTTTTAATTTTTCCCATTCATCTTCAGTGTAAAACTTTGCTTCAAAGTAAGGTTTTTCTGAATACTTTAAAATTGTAATTGCAGCGGTTTGTACTAAATCCGCTTTCGGTAAAATCTCTTCTCCGAATATTAAGGCATTTATGAGAGAGGATTTTCCCGCTTTAATCTGGCCGCAAAAACTGACAACAAACCTTTCATTTTCTAATTCTTTTTTATATTTTCCCACACTCTCTTTGGTAATTTCTTTCTCAACAGGAAAAATATCCAGATTTAATACCTTGTCATATTTTTGTAATAGTTCATTTTTTTCGGCTAAAAAACTGTTTAACATTTTAAATTCCTCCTTTTTAAGTATTCTTCAATCTTTTTAATTGTTTGTACAAGTTGGTTTTGTATCGCGACATTTTCTCCTGATAGTTGTCCAATATAATAGTTTGTATAGTCT
>JALWHA010000123.1 GCA_027038695.1 Acidobacteriota bacterium | reverse complement strand
TGTAAAATGATTCACATTGCCCAGTTCACAGGCTGAGTAAATGGAATGTCTAAAACAGCAATAAAACAAAATACAACCTAAATTTCTCCTTGAATCTCATGTTTCCTCCCATATTTTTTATTTTTACATTAAAGGTAACCTTAAAAATAATTTAGGGAAAAATTCTCTATTTGTAAAGTGATAGCGGTCACTTTTTTAAACAAAAATGATATATTAATTTAAGATAATTTTTAAAACTTGAAAGACAAGATTTTTTTGATGGAATTTTAAAAGTGGACATTTTCCTTTATCTTGCTAAAATGTTAAAGGCCTACGTTGTGTGTGAAAGGTTGTATTGGTGGATTAATGATTAGTTTTATAATGACGGCTAAAAATACCGAAAGGTATATCGGCGATGCGATTTCGGCATTACAAAAGATAGATAAAGCTGAATGGGAATTGATAGTTATTGACGACCATTCGGAGGATAACACCTATAAAATTGCGGAAGGATACGCTGAAAAAGACCGAAGGGTAAAAGTCTACATAAATAAATACAAGGGCAAAGTGAAAGGCACCAATTACGGTTATTCCCTGTCAAAGGGGGATATAATCAAATGTATAGATTCTGACGACGTATTGTTGCCTGATTTTTTTGATTTTTTAGATGAACTAAACAATTACGACGCGCATTGCCATAATGCTTACATTACCGACAAAAACTTTAAGAAGAGATACCTTTACAACGTAAATCCATATATTTTGACAAAAGATTACGGTTTTGTTCTGGAAAACCTTGTAAGTATTCCCAAATGGTCATGGTCTTTCAAAAGGGAAGTTGCGGATAAGGTTTTTCCTATGCCTGAATCTCTGCCGTTTGAAGATGTTTGGATATCTTTGACAATAAAAAGATTTGCTCAAAATATACATTTTATAGATAAACCTGTTTATTACTATAGACAGCACGAGAATCAAACATTCGGCGGGATAGTTAATTTTAATAAAGATGTAGTAATATTTCGTGCTAACAGGCAATTGAAACTTATAGATGTTTTAAAAGAGGAGAAGAGGATAATAAACGGATATTCTAATGATATATTTGATAAGGCTAAATTGTTTAATACCTTAATGGCAAAAGACAGGGTTTCTCTCTGGGAAATTTTTAAATCTGATTTATGCTTTTTGTTAAAGGTAAAACTTGCTTTAATAAAAAAATTCCCCCTTCTTGCGAAAAATACCGCTATCTTTAAATGGAAACTTGAATACTTATCCTCAAAAATTTAATTTTATCTTAATTTTCAGTAAATTAATTTTTTTGTAACCTATTATTTTTTTATTTGAAAGAAATGGTTTTTCCCCTTTGAACTTCATTCCTTGACAGTGTAAAAAGCGTGTGCTAACTTTGAGTTGAATAATGATAAGGGGGATGTTGTGAAAAAGACACCGCTGTATGATGAGCACATAAAGTTAGGTGCGAAGATGGTTGAGTTTGCAGGCTTTAATATGCCTGTTCAATACAAAGGGGTTATAGAGGAACACCTGACAGTAAGGACAAAAGTGGGCATATTTGATGTTTCCCACATGGGCGAGTTCAGGGTTAAAGGGAATCAGGCTTTTGATTATGTACAATACCTTACCTGCAATGATGTTGCCAAACTCTCAATAAAGCAGGTTCAGTACTCCGCTTTGACAACAGAAAAAGGTACCGTTGTTGACGATTTGCTTGTTTACAAGGTAAACGACGACGAGTATCTCCTTGTTGTAAACGCTGCAAACATTGACAGGGATTTTGTCCACCTTTCAAAGTTTACTGATAAGTTTGATATGGTTTTAACAAACGAGTCTGACGAGACTGCCCAGATGGCAATTCAGGGCCCTAAGGCAGAAGACACAATGTACAAACTCTTCGGCGATATTGTAAAAGAGATAAAGTTTTACTGGTTTGACTATGTTGAGTTTGAAGGGGAGAGATGCCTTCTTTCAAGAACTGGATACACGGGAGAAGACGGCTTTGAGATTTACTGCAAGCCTGAAATTGCCTCAAAAATCTGGCAGAAAATACTTGAAGCGGGAGAAGAATACGGAATTGAGCCCTGCGGGTTAGGTGCAAGGGACACCTTAAGGCTTGAAGCGAGAATGAACTTATACGGAAACGATATGGACGAAACAACAACCGTTTTAGAAGCAGGTTTAGGATGGATTTGCAAGTTAGACAAGGGGGATTTTTTAGGAAGGGAAGCACTCTTAAAGCAGAAGGAAGAAGGCTTAAAAAAGAAACTTTACGGCTTTGAAATGGTTGACAGGGGAATCCCAAGGCACGGCTATCCCGTATTCCACAACGGGGAAGAGGTAGGGGTTGTTACAAGTGGAAGTTTCGCACCATATTTAAAGAAAAACATAGGGCTTGCATACCTTCCCGTTGAACTTGCAAAGGCAGGCAATGAGATTGAAATAGGCATTAGAAAGAAGAGGGCAAAGGCTATAACGGTTAAGACACCTTTCTATAAAAGAGAAAAAAAATAAAAGGAGATGGCTTATGTATCCAAAAGAGTTTCGCTATACCGAAGACCATGAATGGATTAAAGTTGAAGGAAATATCGGCACTGTCGGTATTACCGATTATGCTCAAAAGCAGTTAGGAGATATAGTTTATGTTGAACTTCCCGAGGTTGACGACGAGTTTTCAAAGGGAGACGAGGTTGCAACTGTTGAATCGGTAAAAGCCGCTTCCCCTATCTTTATCCCTGTTTCGGGAAAGATTGTTGAGGTTAACGAAGAATTGGAAGACGCTCCGGAATTGCTTAATCAAGACCCTCACGGCAAAGGCTGGATTTTCAAGGTTGAATTGTCTGACGAAAGCGAATTAGACGAACTTTTAACCGCCGAGAGTTACGAGGAACTCGTTAAGGCAGAAGGAGAATAAAAATGAGCCGCTTCCTTCCTCTCTCAGATAAAGAGAGAGAAAATATGTTGAAGGAGATAGGGAGAGAGGATTTGTTTTCCCCTATCCCTGAGGGGTTGCGGTTAAAGGAAGACTTAAAAATTAAATCACACTCTGAAAAAGAGGTGCTTGATTTCTTTAAAAACCTTGCTGAGATGAACAAAAACCTCACCTCTTTTGCAGGGGCGGGGGTTTACCACCACTTTATCCCTTCCGCGGTTGATTACCTCTCAACAAGGGAAGAGTTTTTAACCGCTTACACCCCATACCAGCCTGAAATTTCTCAGGGAACATTGCAGGCTATTTTTGAATACCAGACAATGATGTGCAACATACTCAACATGGAAGTGTCAAACGCCTCAATGTACGACGGGGCGACCGCACTTGCCGAGAGCATTTTAATGGCAAAGAGGATTGTCAGGAAAAAGAACACCGTAGCAATTTCAAAAGGGATTTATCCTCACTATACAAAGGTTGTAAAAACATACCTTAAAAATTTAGGGATAAACATAATTGAACTTGAATTAAAGGATTACGCAACAGACATTGAAAGCCTGAAAAAAACACTTTCAGAAAACGGAGACATCTTTGCTGTTGCAATAGGGTATCCAAACTTTTTCGGCAACATAGAAGACCTAAAATCAATAGTGCCTTTGGTGAAAGAGTACGACAAAAAGGCAATTGTAATAACCTCAACAACCGAGCCACTTGCTTTCGGAGTTATTGCACCTCCCGGGGATTTTGGGGTTGAAATTGCCTGCGGAGAGGCTCAATCCTTCGGTAATTATCCGGGATTCGGAGGCCCCCTTTTAGGCTTTTTAACCACAACCCAGAAACATGTAAGGCAGATGCCGGGCAGGGTCGTGGGGCAGACTGTTGATGTTGACGGAAAGAGGGGCTATGTTTTAACCCTTTCGGCAAGGGAACAGCACATTAAAAGGGAAAGAGCGACATCAAACATATGCTCAAACCAGGGCTGGTGCATGTTAAGGGCGACTATTTACCTATCCCTTTTAGGGGAAGAGGGGTTTAAAAAACTTGCAAGTCTCAATTACTCATTAAGCGAATACGCAAAAGAGAGAATAAACAAAACAAAGCACTTCAGGGTGTTAAACACAAAGCCCACCTTTAACGAATTCCTTGTTCAAACGGATGTTGATTTTATAAACTTCAGGGATTTGTGCATTGAGAAAGGGGTATTCCCGGGAGTTCACCTTGCAAAGTTCGGGCTTGATAAGGATAAGTTTTTGCTGACAACAACCGAGGTTATAGACACAAAGGATATTGACACCCTTGTTGAGATAATGGAGAGTGTAAAATGAAGACGCTCAGGGAAAAAGAAAAACTCATATTTGAATTAAGCGTTGAGGGAAAATCAGGG
>JALWHA010000122.1 GCA_027038695.1 Acidobacteriota bacterium | reverse complement strand
CGCTACGCCACATCAAGTTTGTTTTGTTAAAGTCACTATTAATGCGGCTTTGTCCGGACGCGAGCTTTTACAACACGAGGCTGCTGAACCAAAATCGCAAACCCAGATTCCTATTTCACGAACTACGAACTTCAAAATGTATTCGTTTTTCTTCGATCAGCGCGCGATACATAACCACGGCATTGTGTTTTCTTGTAGGAATATACGCTACGCTAAATTGTTTATTTATTTCACTTTATCGCTGATTATATGTGATACTCTGTAGAAACATTAGTGAAACATTCCACCAATCAGGACATCACTGGTTTCGAACATTCGGACCTGTGGTCTACTGGGCCGTGTTTCGCTAACGTCAAAAAGCTTCCGAAACCGTAATTCGAATATCTTTTGGGCTGTTGGAGGAAAATCACTTATGGTCACTTCTGCTGCATCTCCCTCATCACAGGCTGTCTATTTACTTTTCTTGGTGACTGTAGATTGTTTATCTAATGTGAGACTGTTCTAATAGATTATATACCGCCTTGTACTGCTAAAGTAAGTTAGACTGTTCACTCCGGAGGCAGACAGTCGCCAAACCGAACGCCATTAGTTGAAAGTGTCAAAATCGTTGGTGCTGAACAAAGCAATTCAAATATTAGAAAACCAATTTATTTTAACCCCGGATGCTGGCTCATATGAAAAACATATTCAGCAAAATAACGCCTTGAAATGCAGGTAAATTGTAATCGCTTTCAACTCTGAAATTGGTCATAAAACTTAGCGATGGAATTCAGAAATGAAAACAAAAAGATTAACAATGTTTATGGTACACGTACCTAAATACGGACACTTTTTATACACTGCGTGGTCCTCGTATGCAGTTCAGTTGTACAACAGTCGACATGAGAAGGGAATCGTGAACGCTTGAAATGTATGTGAACTGCGATGAGTTAATGTACAACGTATTGTCCAAATGTGTCAAACGCTTCCAGGAGCTGTGTCGCTTTATGCATTGAGACGGCTAGCTTAATCGTTGCAGTTATTCTAGAACAGAAATTGTTAATTTTATTGTTTAACTGCTAATCTACGACACACCTGTATCCTTCAGTAAGTCTATATAGCATTTGCTGATTTTTGCATATGCAGAATACTTGTACCGACATGTTTATGTGGAACGACCTTTGTTTGTTCTATAAAGCGTTTAGTTGTTGTTTCATCGCACGCATGTTTACGCAGACAGCAGGCTAACAGAAACCGCCAACGATGTGCCGACCATGAATCACCATGTTCATGATCGGTATTGTTATAATCATGATCATGAACATGGTCAATAAACAACAGCAGCAACAGTAGCAACATGAACAATAACTGCGTTACGACGATCATGTTCACCGTAATCAAACCGATATCTAATCGAGAGCGAAGGCTCTTAATATCTATATTTAGCTAACCCGTGTTATCGTAGCTCACCCTGATGAATATTGGCTGGTATTACAAAGCAGTTGGCACCTACGTACGTGCTATCCAGATCGCAGTTCATTGTCAGGCGAGATGATGCATACGGACAGAGGACCTCCTATTGTCAAATCTCACACTTACGCCCTTCTCGCAGGTCATCTTCGACCGATTCTATGAAAAATACTACCTTCATGATGCGCAATCCGCCTTTTTTCTGTTCAAGCAAAAGATATCTATGTAAAAGCGGGGGCAAACGGTAACGGTACAAAAGATAATCCGTACGGGAAATTATGGAAAGCATTGAAAAAGGCCACGAGAGGTGATGTGATCCACGTAGCCGAAGGGCATTATAACGGCAAGGGCGGTTCCGGGTGTTTTTTAATTGCAGTACCTGATTTAAAATTAGTAGGCGGATATAATGCGACATTTACTGAGAGAAATCCCTTTAAGCACCTTACAGTCCTTGAAAGAGCAAAAGATTACAGAGGGGGTTTTACAGGTTTAAGAGAAGGTATTATTGAAGGCGATGAGAGAAATGACCACAGCGGACTCGTAGTTGACGGCTTTATTTTAAACTCTACTACAAGGAATGTTTATGCACCGGACAACAGCAAGATAATACCTAAAAAATCATGGAAGGGAGCACTGTTTAAAGCCTATAGCAAAAATATTACCATTAAAAATTGTATATTGATAAACCCTTATGGAAATGGGATTTATGTAAAATGGCAGGGAGATAAAAATGAAATATCTAACAACTTTATAATCAATACCTTTTATGCCGCTATAAGCACGAGAAGTGCTCAGCCTAATTCAAAGATTTTGATAAAAAACAATAATCTTGTATTCGGATGGTTTCAACCGGGGAAAGGCGGTTCTTTTGGTATATTTATCGGTAAAAATGGCCAGGCAATAATTGAAAACAATATTTTTGCTTTCTTCCAGACCGAAGGAGGAGAGGCAGGTTATGCGGTTGCAAACAATTTCGGGAATGATTTCACTATATTGAAAAATAATATATTTTATCAATGTCAGGGCGGTTTTTATTCATATATGGATGAAGACGGCCAGAACCTTGTTGTCTGGAAAAAAGATGATATGAATGACTTAAACGGTGATGCTGAAAGTTATATGCTTGATGACGCAGGTGGAAACAAAATTGTAAATCCAAAATTTAAGCCTGACAAATGGTTTTTTGAGAAATTTTCCAATTTTGTAGCATCAGAACCAGGAAAACTTGACATGAACGAGATGAATCAGATCAGAAGTATTCTTGGATTGCCTCTGGAGGCAGCAAAGGGAAGCGCAAGAAAAAACTGGGGAATGCCCTATCCTCTTGAAAAGGTCGCTTCTACTCTGGCTTCAACAATAGGTGGAGTAAATGTGAACAAGAAGTTTAAAGAATATAAATCAGAAGCGTCGGCACAGGTTTCACTAAATTATAAAAAAGTTGATTTTGAGGTTTTCAACAAAAGTCAAAAAGGAAAAACATTTAAGGGAGAAGCGGTTGAATTTAAAGCCAGGATCGGTGAGGAAAACAGTTATAACTTTTTTCTAAAACAGGCACCTAAATCCGATTATATCTGTGTTAAATTTTTGAAACCAGGGGAATCAAATTTTACAAGAAAGTATGTTTTCGGATATATTCAGAAAGGCTCTGCCGCTTATAAAAAATATCTTAAATATTCAAAGAGAAAAGACAGGTACAACAAAGCCGGCGGGATAAGAGTAAAAGGGAAAGCTTATTACATTGGAAATCCTTCCTACTTATATCCTGTAGGAGTAATCATCTATGATCTGCGCAAACATTAATTTGAAATTAAGTTAAAAAAAGGGGGGCAAAATGCCCCCTTACTTTTTGTTTAAATCAATTATCTCGGCTTAATTGAGGTATCAATCTTTTTCGGCTTTTCAGATTTAATTTCCTTTTCCAAAACCTCAATAGCCTTCTGCAATTGAGCATCATACCCTTTTTCAAATCGGTTCGGGTCATTTTGAACAATAATATCCGGGATAGCACCCCTTGATTCAAGCTGGTGTCCGTAAATATCCCAGATGCCGATAAATGTTTTTCTGATATGTCCGCCGTCAATTAAAGGGTATTCGTCAACCGCTATAACAAACCCTAACGTTGGGACACCTAATAATTTACCTAATTTTCTCACCTTAAAAGCATTAGGAAATACTTCCGCATCGGAATATGAGAATTCATTACACAGGACGATTATCTTTCCTCTAAAAATATCCATCGGCCTTGGCAAGTCTTCCCCGTTTCTAAGCCTTGTTACCTGATACTGTCTTCTCTCAAGGTAATCAATTAACTGAGGGTCAATTCCTCCACCACCGTTCCACCTTACGTCAAGGATGAGGCCTTTTTTATCAAAGTAATAGCGAATGTAATCATAAAAAACCGCAAGGTTATCTCCCAACATATAGTTAAGATGGATATAACCGATATCTCCGTGCGATTCTTTTTCCACAATTGACCTGTTTCTTTCAACCCAGTTTAAGTATCTAAGCATATATTCGGAAGATATAGGCTTAACCTTAACATCCCATGCACCCTTTTCGGAAGGCCTATCATTAACGGTTAAAATAACAGTCTTCCCCACTTTATTAAGTAAATACCACCTATAATCCCTGTCGGTTTTAACTATTTGATTATCAATCTTAATGAGGTAGTCGCCTTCCTTAACTTTAATATACGGCTTATCCAGAGGAGAATTGTACTGTTTATAGTAAGGATTACCCCTGTATATCTTTGTAAATTTATAGAACTTGCCTTCCGGTTTTAACTCTGCCCCTAAACTGCCTATACCTACCTTTTTCGGTTTTTCCCTGAAATCACCGCCTCTTGCGCCCTGGTGAGAAGCATTTAATTCCCCTACCAATTCTTCAAGGATTCTGTTTAAATCATTCCTCGTCTGGCAATAATCAACCATTTTTTCATACTTTCTTCTCATCTTTTTCCAATCAACACCATGAATATTCTTGTCGTAGAACATATCCCTGACCATTCTCCACGATTCGCCGAATATCTGATGCCATTCTGCTTTCCTATCTAACTTCATTGAGAGGGTAGCCAATGAAACCCTATCCTTAGGGCTTGCTTTCATTTTTGCCCTTGCTATCTGATAGGATTTTTGATAAAGGATGCCTACCCATTTACCGTCACTGGAGATATCAAAACCGTGAACCCCTCTGGCTACTTCGGTAAGTTTGTTTTCTTTTACATCATAAAAATATAGGTTAAAACCGAAGTTCCACCTTAAACTTCTCTTTACGGTTAAATCCTTTGTTTCAGGTTTAAAGGCAACGTACAAACCGCCTTTGACAGGTTTGATTTCCCAGATGGTATAACCGTTTAAAGGAAGCAATTGCACCCTTTTTTCTATTCCGTTAAAATCAATCTTTACTTTTTCTTTATCCGCCTTTTTCTTATTGTTTTTTGCTTCTTTCTTCTCTTTTTTATCACCTGCTTTTTTATCCTTGCTATCTTTTTTAACAACCTCTTCGTCCCATTCTTTTTCAAGAGGGTTTTTCTTCTCCTTTTGAAGCATAATCATCGCAACATTAGCGTTTACTCCATACCTTGAGGTAATGAAATAAACATACTTGCCGTCTGCCGAAAATACCGGGTTTGCAATATTAAAAACAGAAGAATATAGTTTATAACTCTTATTTTCAACCACATTATAAACATAAATTGCTTTATGATAATTCGCCATTGTTTCAGTGTAAACAACCCATCTACTATCAGGAGACCAACAATACTCCCTTTCAAAATCCCTCTTGGTTTTAGAAATTAAAGTTGCCTTTTTAGAAGCAATATTCAAAACATAGAATCCAAAATCATTTGTGGTGTAAGTTAAGTAATTTCCGTCAGGAGAAAACCTTAAACCACTGATAAAGCCCGACTTTCTATCAGTGAGTTTCTGAGGTTCTGTTTTTGCAAACTGGTCTATTAAATAAACATTCTCCTCGCCGTCCCTATCCGAAATAAAAGCAATTTTGTCTTTTTTCGGAGACCAGACAGGCTCTTTATCCCTTGCGCCGCTATTAAAGGTTATCTGTCTGATTTCACCGTTCTTTTTAGGAGCGGTAAAAACCTCTCCCCTTGCAGAGAAAACAACCCTTTTACCTGTAGGCGAAACCCCGAAAGAAGTGATTAAATTAGAAGGGTTAACAAACTCATATTCAGGTATGATTGAATCTACATCGGCATTGATCTTTATTTGAGAATACTTCAGGGTTTTCAAATTAAGTTTCCATAGATCAGCCCCATTTTCATAAACAATGTATTTCCTGTCAGACGAGAGTGAGGGCCACTCAACGGCATATTCTTTATGAAAGGTTATCTGTTCCCTTTTTTTAGTTTTCAGGTTTATCCTAAAGATATTTGCTATACCATTGTTGTTTTCTTCAACAAAATAGATATAATTCCCCACCCACATTGGCCAGGTTTCATTAAAATTAGTTTTTGTCATGTTTTCGATTTTCTTTGTTTTTTTGTTGTAAACCCATATATCGGTATTAGCGCTTCCCTTATACCTTTTCCACCACCAGAAGTACAAAGAATGTCTATTTAATGTATAAGCATCTCCTTTGTCGTTGAAGCATAGTGTTGAAGCCATATCAACCGGAAACTCTTCCCCTATTCCAACAGGCTTTCCGTCTTTAACCCTGATTTTATATATCTTTCTGAAAAACCTTGAAAAACAACCTCTTGTAGTTAAATAATAGATATATTTCCCGTCGTTACTCCACTCTAACATTTGAGCGCCTTCCGGTTCAAATGTTATCTGATGAATCTGCCCGCCTTCCGCCGGAATAATATAAACATTTCTATTCCCGTTGTAATAGGAAGTAAATGCAATCCATTTCCCGTCCGGTGAAAACTTGGGGAAAGACTCGGGTCCAACAGCTTTTACAAGCCTTCTAACGCAACTCCCGTCAAGATTAGACGTAAAAAGATCGTCCTGATAAACAAAAACAAGTTTATTTATCCCCGCATCGGGAGTTTTGGCAAGTTTTAAGTAATTTGCCGTAAAACCACTTACCGCAAAAAAAACAACAATAAAAGCAAAAAGAAATTTTCTCATATTTGTTTCTCCTCTAAATTTTCTACCCTGATTTGTACGTTTTTTTCCAAAAAAAGTTTAATTAAAAAAGCCCCGAATAATTCGGGGCTTAATATTTATTAGTATCCGATTAAACTTCCCAATCTTCAAAAGACATTTCAGAGAGTTTTTTGTAGTATCTGAACCTGTTGATTACCCATTTACTCGCCTCTTCAAGGTATTTTTCGGCAACTTCAGGTTGAGTTTCAAGCAAGTATTTAAACCTTCTCTGTGATTCATAGAACTCTCTCAACGGCCTTGTTGGCTCTTTTGAGTCAAGCTGCAACGGGTTCTTTTTCTCTTTTAAAAGAGAAGGATTAAACCTGTAAAGCAACCAATAACCGGTTTCAACGGCAAGTTTTGCCTCTTCTGGCCCCTGAGCCATATTGATACCGTGTTCTATGCAGTTTGAATAAGCAACCAAAATTGAAGGTCCCGGATATGCAGCAGCCTCTTTCATCGCTTTTAATGTCTGAGGCATACTAGCTCCGAAAGCGATTGAACCTACATATACGTTCCTGTAAGACATAGAAATCAATCCCAGATCCTTCTTTTCAGTCTCTTTACCCCCCATAGCGAATTTAGCCATACCTCCCAAAGGTGTAGCCTTTGACCTCTGGCCGCCTGTGTTCGAGTAAACCTCTGTGTCAAGCACAAGGATATTTACGTCTAAACCTGAGGCTGTTACATGGTCTAATCCGCCGTAACCTATATCGTATGCCCAGCCGTCTCCGCCTACAATCCAAACCGCTTTGTACTTCAAGTATGACAGGTGCTCGTACAATTCATTCTCAACGCTTCCTGCAGGATAACCTTTGAGAAGTTCTTTCAACTTATTAACAGCGTCTCTTGTTTTATAAAAAGCGTTGTCGCTTGCCCTTTGAGAATCAATATCTTCAACTTCATTAAGAAGTTTCTTAATATCTTCATTTACACCGTCTTTTTCAAGCAATTGTTTTCTCAATTCAAACGCATGCCTTGTTAATTGGTCAACAGCAAGCCTCATACCTAAACCGTATTCTGCATTATCTTCAAAAAGCGAGTTACCCCAGGCAGGACCCTCTCCTCTATCGTTTTTGCAGTAAGGAATTGTCGGTGCGGTACCGCCGTAAATAGAAGAACAACCTGTAGCGTTCGCCTGAATTACCCTATCACCCTGCAATAAGGTCATAAGAGTAATATAAGGAGTTTCTCCGCAGCCGGGACAAGCGCCTGAAAATTCAAAGAGAGGCTCCTTCAATTCAACAGTCCTGACTGATGCATTGCTTGCAAACTTCTCTTCTTTTGGTGCCCTGACATACTCTTTAAAACTCTTTCTAAGAGGTTCAAGAATATCGTATTTGGGAACAAGTTCAAGCGCTTTGTTTCCTTTCTTACCGGGGCAAACAGTTACACAAACTCCGCAGCCTGTGCAGTCATCAGGGAATACCTGAATCCTGTAAACATATTTTCCGTCTTTATTATCTTTGTGGTTAAACTTAATAGTCGGGAATTCCTCATCGCTTAACTGAATGTTATCTTTGTCAAAAACACCTGCTCTAATCGCGGCATGAGGACACGCAAAGGCACACTGACCACACTGGATACAGTTTTCAAAATTCCAATCAGGCACCCTTACAGCAATTGACCTTTTTTCATACCTTGTGGTCCCTGTTGGGAAAACGCCGTCTGCAGGAATTTTTGATACGGGAATTGTATCTCCTTCAAAGTGCATTACCGGAACCACTACGCTTTCAAGGAAGTCTTTAATTTCTTTATCTTCAGGTAGAACATCTATTGTCCAGGGTTTATCGGTATAATCTTTCACTTCTGAAGGTACGGGAACCTCTTTAATTTCGGTCAAAGCCCTTCTCATTGCCTCAATATTCATGTTGACGACTTTTTCACCTTTCTTGGCGTATGTTTTCCTGATTGCGTTTTCAATTTCCCTTGTGAATACATCTTCGGGGAGAATGCCGGTTAGTTTAAAGAAACCGGTCTGCATTATAATGTTAATTCTCTCTCCCAACCCGATGTCAAAAGCGATCTTGTATGCGTCAACACAGTAAACTTTCAGTTTCTTGTTTATAATTGTCTCAACATCCTTTTTCGGGAAAAGAGAGATAACTTTTTCAGGATCAATGTGAGTGTTGATTAAAACAGTTCCGCCTTCCTGAATGCCCTTTAAAACATCAAGCGTTCCGATATATTCCTGTTTGTTAATTCCGACAAAATCCGGTTTTGTTATTAAATAAGGAGAAAGTATTTTGTCATCAGAAAACCTTAAATGGGAAACGGTAATCCCGCCTGCCTTTTTGGAGTCGTAAACAAAGTAGCCCTGGGCTTCTTTTCCTGCTACGTCACCAATAATCTTAATTGAGTTTTTGGAAGCGCCTACCGTTCCGTCTGAACCGAATCCGAATATTTTAGCCCTTCTAACCTTCGGGCTTTCAGCATCAAAACTTTCGTCGTAAGGGATTGACCTATGTGTTACGTCGTCTTCAATACCTAATGTAAACCTGTGAATAATTTTATCCGCAGGGTTGTTCATTACGTGGTCAATAGCACCTTTAAGCATGGCGGGAGTAAACTCTTTTGAAGAAAGGCCGTAAATTCCACCTACAATAAACGGTTTGGAATCAATTAGCCCCAATTCAAGTTGTCTGTCAAAAGCGGCAACAACATCCAGGTAAAGAGGTTCGCCCGGTGCACCGTGTTCCTTTGTCCTGTCAAGAACAATAACTTTTTTAACAGTTTTAGGCATTGCCTTAAAAAACCTCTCCCTGTCAAAAGGCCTGTACAATCTAACCTTTACTACTCCGGTTTTGTAACCCATTGAATTGAGCTTTTCAACGGTTTCATGTGCAACATCGGAACCAGAAGCCATAATTACAACAACAACGTCTGCATTTTCGTCTCCTACATAGTCAAAAGCGTTATACTTTCTGCCTGTCAATTTTGCAAATTTTTCGGCATATTTATCAAACACCTCAGGGAATTTATCATAGTACGGGTTCTGTGCTTCTTTATTCTGGAAAAAGATATCCGGGTTTTCCGCCGTTCCCCTTAATGAAGGATAATCAGGGTTAAGTGCTCTTTTCCTCATTTCATAAACATACTTCATTTCAACCATTTCTTTCATTACTTCTTTAGGAACCAGTTCAACCTTTCTGATCTCGTGAGAAGTTCTAAACCCGTCAAAGAAATGAAGTATTGGAACTTTGGCTTCAATAGTTGTTGCATGCGCAATAGTTGCAAGATCTTGAATCTCCTGCTGGTTTGCCGATGCAATCATAGCAAAACCGGTTTGCCTTGTAGCCATAACATCGGAATGGTCTCCGAAAATTGAAAGGGCATGTGCGGCAACAGACCTTGCGGCAATGTGAAACACAGAAGGTGTTAATTCCCCGGCAAGCTTGTACATATTCGGTATCATTAAAAGTAATCCCTGAGAGGCGGTAAAAGTAGTAGTCAAAGTACCTGCTGCAGCGGCACCGTGAACAGCCCCCGAAGCTCCGCCTTCAGACTGCATCTCGTATACTCTCGGGATCTGGCCGAATATATTCCTGTCACCTTTAACCGATAATGCGTCCGCTAATTCTCCCATAGGGGAAGAGGGTGTTATCGGGTATATCGCTATAACCTCGCTCATAGCATGGCCAATACGCGCCGCTGCGGTATTGCCATCAATTGATTGTTTAATAACCTTGTAATCAGACATAAAAATTCCTCCTCCAATTCTTCATCGCATACCTATTTTAACAAAAAAAGTAAAATCAATTTATTTTTTTAGTATTTTTTTAATAATTAACAAAATTTTACCGAAACAATCAAAAATATAATATAGAATGTAATTTGGGGAAATTTTTTTAAGGGAAAGGGGAAGTATGAAAATCTTAAAAAACCTATTCTTTTTATCTTTAATTTTATGCTATTCTTATGCTTTTTCTCAGGTCAAATTCAGCGAATTAGCATGGATGGGGACTCAACATTCAACCTATGATGAATGGATGGAACTCTATAACGATTCAGAAAGCGATATTGACCTTACAAACTGGGTAATTGAAGCGAAGGACGGCACACCGTATATAGTTTTAAGCGGAATAATTAAAGCACACGGATATTTTCTCCTTGAAAGAACTGACGATACGTCAGTGCCTGACATCGATGCGGATTTAATTTACACGGGAGCATTGGAAAACAGAGGAGAAAAACTCTATTTGAAAGATCCAGACGGAAGGATATCCGATTATGTTGACAATTGGTATGGGGGCAATGCTTATACAAGAGCAACAATGTACAGAGTGAATTTTTCACTTCCCGGAAACGATTTGCAAGCTTGGGCAACCTCCACTTCAAAATATTCGGCAGGATTAGGCACCCCCACAAACTCACAAGAGCAAACAAGCAACAATCACCCCGATTGGTTTTATGCATACTTTTCAAAACATCTGGAAGCAAAAATGCCGTCTTACGGGCCCAATGAAATGGAACGGGCTTTAATCAACCTTATAAATTCAGCGCAAGAAAGAGTGTATTTTGCTATTTACGGATACTCAACCTGCCCCGGAGTTCTTAACGCATTAAAGAATGCAGTGGACAGAGGGGTTGATGTAAAAGGTGTAGTAGATAATTATACGGACGGATACTTCCCCTACCCTGACACTCAAACATTAATTGATTTCCTTCCTGATGGAAGCGTGGTTGCAGATAACGACGACAGGACAATGCACAATAAATTCTTTGTGGTTGACGGAAAAAATGTATGGACAGGGTCAACAAATATCTCTCTTACTGGTATTGATACCGAGTACAATTCAAACTTTTCCATTCTAATACACAACAAAGACCTTGCGGAAACGTACGAAACCGAATTTTTTGAAATGTTTAACGGCGCTTTTCACGACGAAAAAACCGATAATACCCCTCACAGGTTTGTGATGGACGACGGGTCTGTTGTTGAATGCTACTTTGCTCCGACAGACAACGCAAGAGACAATGCAATAATAAAAGCTATAAACAACGCAACTTCCACAATTGACATAAGGATATTCTTTTTTACGGATTCACATATTGCCGATGCTTTATTAGCGGCAAAAGATAGAGGTGTGCAAGTTAGAATTATCCTTGACGCAACAGGAGCGGAAAGCGATTATAGCCAGCATAGAAGGCTTAGAGAGGAAGGGATACCGGTTAAAGTTGAAAACTGGGGAGGAAAAGAACACTTCAAAGCAATGTGCGTAGATAGGAAGATAACAGTAATGGGTTCACAAAATTGGACAGGCTCGGGAAACTATTCAAACGACGAAAACACTCTTTACATAGAAAATCAATACCTTGCAAGCGAGTTTGAAAATGACTTTAAAAAAGCCTGGAACTCTATTCCCGATACCTATTTAACAGAAGACCCTTTGCCTGAATCTGCTGAATCAACAGGCTCATTAAGTGACTTTATAGACAATGACCACGACGGGCTTGTTGACGAAGGCGCTCCAGAAGAATTAAATAATGTAGCTAATGATTTAGGCGCAATTAACGTTTACTTTGACAAAGGGGGAATTACATCAGTTGCATCTAACGGAAACCTTTTAAATCAACATGTAAACCTTGAAAACAGGCTTATCAATAGAATAAATCAGGCTCAACATACCCTTGACATTGCGACATACGACATTGACCTTCCTAATCTTGTGGATGCTATAATTCAGGCTAAGGCAAGAGGAATTAAGGTAAGAGTAATAGCGGATTCAAAAGATTACTTGCCGGGGGAAAGCAGAACTTATGATTTACACTGCCTTGCGATTGAAAAATTAATTAGAGGTGCTGACGGTGTTGTAGGAACCGCTGACGATATCCCGGTATTTTCAGACTCCCCCATATTTGCAGTAGAAAACCCCACAAAAAGACAGGAACACGGGTTGCCGGCAACCCCCGAAGGGTTTAACAACGTTACCATAACGGTAGGAACTAAAGAAAGAACAGGTTATATGCTCTGTGAAGGAGAAAAGAAATCTTCCGATGGGTACTATTCTCCCGGAAATCAAATGCATAACAAATTTGCAATTATTGACGGGGAATGGGTATGGACAGGCTCCTGGAATTTTACAATAAACGGATTATACAGGTCAGAGGATAACATGGAAGAAAATATTTTAGGCGGAAACACAAATAATGCACTTGAAATACATTTCCCCGAAATGGCTGACGCCTATAAACTTGAATTTGAAGAGATGTGGGGAAGTGAAACTCAAACACCTGACCCGGACAACTCTAACTTTCACGGAAGAAAAACCGACAATACCCCTCACATCTTTGATATAAACGGCACTGTAGTTGAAGTCTATTTTGCACCGGGAGATCTGGCTCTTGAGAAACTGCAGGACACGATAGCAAATGATGCCGATTATAATGCTTATTTCTCTATATTCTCCTGGTCAGACCAGACGATGTGTGACGAATTAAAGTACAAATATGAAGGCTCCTATGATGACATGACAGGTTTGTTGACAGGTTTTGATATAGCGGGAGTATTTGAACACCTTTATTGGAACCAATGGTGGTCAGCGTCCGTTGATATGACCGGAAGAACAGCATCAAAAACAAGCGATAATAACCCTAATATCAGATGGGCAAACCCGGCTCCGGTATACAAAGACAACGAAGATACAATGCTGCACCACAAATATATGATTATTGACGTAAATACCGAAAGCGACCCCATTGTAATTACAGGGTCTTTAAATTGGAGTGCAAACGGAAACGAGACTAACGACGAAAATGTTTTGATTATCCATAACTCAAATATCGCAAATCAATACTTTCAGGAATTTTTAGGAAGATACTTTCAGGCGGGAGGAAATATATCCAAATACATTTATTCCATGACCAATATGAATCTTCCTATAGACCTAAGCGACAACTTAAATAAAAAAAATAAATAAAGGCAAACTCCAAACATTCGGGGTTTCTTTTATTTTCCAGAAAGAACAAGGTTTTCTCTCTGTTTGAAAGGTTTTTTTAAAAATCATTCTTGACATAAAATCAAGGTATCTTTATAATTTATTTTGCCTTGCGGAGGAGTGGCCGAGTGGTTTAAGGCGGCGG